>NZ_WBKL01000006.1:0-12393 GCF_015714705.1 Nostoc sp. NZL
CTACGGCACACTGTGTGAAAGCCTTAATTTTTACTGTGTTATAGTATAAATCATGCTATTTGGATTATTTCAGTATACGTGAAACTGCTGTAATGCTTATACAGCCTATATTTTAAGGATAAATATCATTAAAATATAGTTAGTAAAATTTACTAAAATTTAGTAACCACCATAAAAGCACCGGAAGAACCTTTTTTTATTGCCAATTCTCTTTTTCAAGATAGGAAGGTGGACATTGCCCATCTTCAGGGTAGATAGCGGAGTGAGTCATCGCATTAGGTACACAAACTTGTCTTAAGCGCGAGTATTAGTCGCTGAATATTCTTCTGCTGCTTTCTCGATCGCTGTACCTTTGAAGAAGTCACGATTGAGACTGGTGTACAACTCCAAAGGATGGGTAGATAAGAAGTACCGCAAATCTTCTTCGCTGAGAATACCGCGTTCTACCATGCTGTAAGCGTTGGAGGTAACAGCTGTAATATCAGGTACATCCCAGTGACCAGAATCAGAACCCAAGAAGGCTTTTACTCTGTCGCCAAAGGGATTGGCTTTTTGATGGAAGGCATAAGCTACACGGGTATCGTCTGATTCTGTACCAAAGTAGAAGTGATTGAGGAAGCGATCGCGCACATCTTCAGCTTTGGTAATCCCCGCCGCCGCAAATTCGTTCAATTCGCCAGGATCTTCAGGTGCAAAGTATTTCCCGTGGAAACCTAAACCACTACCAATTTCATCGAAGCGATTTTGAAATTCTTTGCCACCATACTGAATAAACAATTCCCGTAGTTCTTCCCGATTCACATTACCAGGATGATTGTTCTGTAAAATCTCTGGGTTACGAGTTTCCCAATGCCAAATAATATCTGTATAGAGGCTAGCTCCCCAAGCCGAACCACCTTCTAGAAAAGCAAATCTGAGAGTGGGGAAACGATTAGTCACACCACCAAAAAATAGTGCTTTACAAAAAGCTTCAGCAGCCGAGGCAAAGTGTCCAATGTGATTATATTGGTAGTTGGAAATCGAACGGCGAGATGTCCAACCCATACCAGAGGCGTGAGTAGTGGGGACAACTTTTAGCTCTACGCACTTCGCCCAGAAGGGATCATAATCGTATGCACTATCCAAGGCAAAATTATCAATCCAGGTTGCTTCTCTTTGTACTTCTTCAGGGTATTTCTCGAAGCCAGGGATAACGCGGGTAACATAACCAGGAATTTGAATTGCTTTCAATCCCAGTTCTTTGACTGCATATTCCAATTCTTCTATCCCTTCTTCTGGTGTGTTGAGAGGAATAGTAGCAATGGGAGTTAAGCGGTCAGAGTATGGCCGGAATATATCTGCATGATAGAGGTTGGCTGCACGGCAAACTGCCCGACGCATTTCTTCGTTTTTAATTTGCGGTGCTAAGGTTGCCAAGTTGGGATATAGTACAGCAAAATCTGTCCCAGCTTCTTGCAAGCGCTCATGCAGTAGCTTCGGCAAGCTAATAGTAGCAAGGTTTAAAGTATCTTTCGTGGGACGGCCCCAAAACGGAGGACGAGCAGTGCGGTAAGTATGACGTTCTTCCGAAGTTTGCTGGAACCAACGATAACGTCCAGCACCGGGTAAATGGTCTCGGAAACTATCCGCAAGTTTAGCACCACCCACTTGAGCTAAATAGTCAAGAAAAGCTGGTTCAAATTCCTGGGTATGCACATCGGTATCAATGATGGGATAACCTAGTTGCTCTCGAATTTGTGCTGAACGAGATTTTTTAGTAGGACGTTCAAGTGCAATTGTCATAATTACGTCTCCATAGTTAAGATGACCGTCAACTTTGAGCAAAATCAAGCTTTATGACCAAGGAAAAATCAAAATTTTCAACTCGATATCAACTGGAGTTGTATTACTGTATTCGCGTTCTCACTGATTACTCTGTGTGTACAAGACTTATGCCAGAAGCTATAAATACTATTTATCTACCGACTTATCGTAGATTCAGTTGGTATTATTGCACAGTCACAGCTACAATACAAGTGCTTAGGAACTAAAGTATACGTAATCCACAATGTAAGGTACGCTAACTCTTAGTAAAACTAAATATATTATGAACATAGCAAGTTTCCTGCCAAAAGTGCTGGAGTTAAGCCTCTCCATTCCGTAACTTTGGACGGACTATGTCTACGACCTGACAATTCAGGTGATGTGGAAAAGCCCATGAAAACCTAACCCCCTAACCCCATTCCCGATGTGGGAAAGGGTAAAATTCAAAGTCTCTCTCCTTTTAGAAGAGAGAAATAGAAGTGAGGTTTTCCAGATATTGTGAAAAGTCAGGTCTACGTCAGGCTATGACGCTTGTTCGCCCTTGGCGTTGCACCATCCCAGGCATTACTGAATTCAAGCCAGTAAGTTCTTCCAGAACAGATCAAAAAGTCACAAATTCAAAATCTCAGAATCCTTCTCAGGATATATTAAGCCTGCTAACTTTACGCTTAACTAAATTTAAGTATTCCTAAGCATCTGAATAATTGCGAAGAAAATAGCAAAGTCACTGAACTTTTTATCCAAAAATTGGCTCAAGTCACCTCAAGGAAAATATTGATGCAAAAAAGTAATAAAAAAATCTCTGAATTTAGCAAACTATTATTTACTTCTTGGGATATTCCACCTGCTTTAAAATCTCCAAATGTTTGTTTTTTCGTAATTGGAGAGAGTGTATCTTTTTTTGGCTCTTGGATGACTCAAATCGCTCTTGTATGGATGGTTTATCAAATCACTAATTCAGTCATGTTAGTTGGCATAGTTGGATTCACCAATCAATTTATGGGGTTAATTATTACGCCATTGGTAGGTGTGTATCTAGATCGCTGGAATTTACGTTATGTATTATTAACCACTCAGTTAGTATCCATTTTACTATCTTCTACTCTAACTGTTCTCACTATTAACAATCATATTACCGTTACGTGGATTATCATCATCGGTATCATGCAAGGAACTGTCAAAGCGTTTGATCTGCCAGCACGCTTGGTAACTATTCCTAGATTGGTAGATAACAAAATAGATACTTACAGTGCGATTTCTATTCATTCTTAATTAATACAGCAAAGTTTGTCAGTCCCATGATTGGAGGATTCTTACTTGCTAGATTTGGAGCAGCTTCATGTTTTTTAGTCGATAGTATCAGCTATATACCCTTTGTTTTTGCTATATTAGCTGCACAAATTAAATCAGTTCCTAATAAATATTTACTAAAAAACACAAATATTTTACAAAATTTAAAAGAAGGTTTTACTTTTGCTTATGATTTTCTCCCCATTAGGTATGTTTTAACTTTACAAATTTTGATTTGTTTCATGGTCATGACCCACGTTAACCTCATACCTGTTTTCGTCAAGGAAATATTAAATGGTAATGCAGAAACTATGGGATTTTTAATGACTGCTTCCGCACTGGGTTCGATAATTGCTGGACTTTATCTGATTTTAAGGAAACAAGCCACAGGATTAGTAAATGTCATAGCGTATTCTGCTATGGTTTTAGGTTTAGGTTTAATACTGTTTTCTCGCTCTAATAATCTACAGACTTGTTTAGTATTAATTTCCATTGTCGGAATGACAAATACGCTTACCTTGGCAGCTATTAGTAACTTTGTGCAATTAATTTTGGTGGATGAAACTAAAAGGGGTAGAGTCACAAGTATATTCACAACAGGTTTTTTGGGAATATTACCTTTTGGCAATTTATTTTTTGGAGGATTAGCAAGTAAAATAGGAGTTGATAATGCTTTATTTTTCGGTGGTATCTGTTGTTTAATAGGAGCTATATTTTTTGTAAAAAAATTACCAAAAATAAAAAACTTAATATCTCAAGTTTATGTAGAATTGGGTTTAATTACTCAGCCCAATAGAGATTATAAATAATGCTATTTAATTAATTTAGGTTCGTATCTCTGTGTTCTCCCTTCAGGTACTCTTCCCTTTGGCACGCTCTATGTAGCTTGCTTCTCTGGAGGAGTACGAGAACACCTTTGTCTTTAGAGACGCGATCGCAGTTTTTACAACGGAGGAAACCTCCGCAATGGACTGTTCTCTTCTTCTAGCACCTATTATCGCCATTTACGACAGCTATAAGTCATTGTGCCCAGAGACAGGCGCGATACTTTCAGCCTAATCTTGCCAAAATTAATGTATTTCATGTTTTTTACTACACTAATGTTGAATTTGAATGGTGTCTGTCAGCAACAAAATTTCACATCACTTTAATTTATCGATTTGAACAAAAATAATATTTGTTTTTATTAATCAACTTACTTTACAGTAAATATCAACCACTAAATAAACAATTTCTATAAAGCTAAAGTCGAGATTGTGAATTTGAATAGCGAGGAACTCATGAAGAAATCAATTTCTCAAAAATTAACTAATTGGATAGTAGCAGCCGTATTTTTAGTACTTGTAGCAGGATTTTCTCTGCTCGAACAACCTAGTGCTAAGGCTCAAACACTAACACTACCCACAACCATAGAATCTGCACCTGTTCCCATAACACCTGTTCCCATAACATCTGTGACAGACAACGTTAGACATTTACTAGCAACCAATGAGTGTATTGGATGTAACTTAATAGGAGCAAAACTGAAGGATACAAACCTGCAAAATGCAAATTTAGAGAATGCGAACTTGCAAGGTGCTGATTTAGAACGAGCAAACTTACAAGGAACTAACTTGCAAAGTGCAAATCTTCAAGGTGCTGATTTAGGCAAGGCAAGCATCATAGGCGCAAACTTAGAGAATGCGAACTTATTTGATGCAGATTTAGAGAAGGCCAATCTTACTGGTGCGAATATAGTTGGAGCAAACTTCCAAGGGGCTGATTTGGAAAAAGCAATTACACCACTGGGATTGATGACTCAGTAAAAAATCCTTAGTTATGGTACAAAAAAACTAAGTGAATATCTCTCTTTTTGACCCCAATTACCACCCTTGGTAGTTGGGGTTTTGTTAATTTACTAGATGAGATATCCACTTAAAATTGGAGTATTAATGGCTCATTTGCAATAATTGATGTGCGTGAGTACCTTCATTATTCATAACTTGTTCTAGTACTGCTTCCCTAATATTTACAAATACTTCACTAGCTCTGTCTCGTGGACGCGACAACCTTACAGGTAAATCTAACGCAACCCGTCCTTCTTCAATTACTATCACTCTGTCTGCTAGCGCCACAGCTTCTTCTACATCATGGGTGACTAAAAACGCCGTAAAGCCTCTCTGTTGCCACAAATCTTCGATTAAATGTTGCATTTCTAGGCGAGTTAACGCATCTAATGCTCCTAAAGGCTCATCAAGTAGTAATAGATGTGGTTGACTTACTAATGCTCTGGCTAATGCTACCCGTTGTCGTTGTCCTCCAGATAGTACATACGGCCATTCGCCAGATCTATCTTTGAGTCCTACTTGTTCTAATACCCACGCAGCTTTTGCACGCCAATTTTCTTGCAAACCCAGACCCACATTATCTATCACACGTTTCCAAGGTAGTAATCGGGGGTCTTGAAACATCACTCTTACAGAATGACTGAGCTTACGTAGTGGTTCTCCATCTAGTAATATGCCGCCTGTCGTGGGTTTATCTAACCCTGATACAAGGCGTAGTAAAGTACTTTTACCACAACCACTGCGTCCTACAATAGCAATAAACTCTCCTGGCGCTACTTCTAGATTTAATGAGTTTAAGACAGTTTTATTTCCAAAAACTTTGCTTAAACCCAAAATTGTAAGTTGTGAACCTTGTATATTTGAAACCATTTTGATTTTTCCTTTTTTTAGAGATTATCGAGCGATTCAGTTATTGAGTATTTGGGATTTTTACCCAGCAGATGTGTAATTGGGATTCCATGATAAAAACTTATTTTCTAGAGCCTTAGCGATGGAATTTGCGAGTTTACCTAGTAGTGCATAGATAACAATACTTAACACCACAACATCCGTTTGCATAAACTCACGGGCGTTCATTGCCATATAACCAATGCCGGAATCGGCTGCAATTTGTTCAGCAACAATCAACGACAGCCACATAATACCCAAGGAAAACCGGACACCAATTAAAATCGAAGATAAGGCTCCTGGAAAAATAATTTGCCACAAAAGCTGGGATGTATTTAAGCCATAAACTCTGCCCATTTCAATAAGTTCGGGATCTACACTCCGAATTCCATGATAAGTATTAAGATAAATTGGAAAAAATACACCTATAGAAACTAGAAATAATCTAGCTTGATCACCAATTCCAAACCATAAAATTACTAGCGGAATTAATGCCAAGTTGGGAATAGTACGCAGCATTTGCAAGGAACTATCCAGTAATTGTTCTCCAATGCGAGAAAACCCAGTGAGTAATCCCAAAATAAAGCCAATTCCGCCGCCAACGATAAAACCTGATATAGCGCGTGCGGCGCTGATTCCCATGTGTTGGAAAAGCTCTCCAGTTGAGGCTAACTTAAATGCCGTAAAAACTACGCTACTTGGTGCTGGAAGAATTCTGCTGGAAAGTAAACCAGTTCTGGAAGCAATTTCCCAAAGTAGTAGCACTGTAAAAGGCACTAACCAAGGGATGATTTTATCGGCGAATTTGTTGTTGAATATTGCTTCTAGGAATTTTTCGCTGCTTTTAGTCTTTTTCAGAGTAATAGTCATAAGCTACCAATTAGTTGTTTTATGAAGTTCTCATTAACGCCTATTTCGTCAATAGGACTGAATAGGTTTGGTGTTATGTATGTTTGTTTTACCGAGACAGGGACAGGAAGCAAGGAGAACAAACCCAAAAAATTACCTTGTCGTTCGGGTATTTCTTCTTTAAACTACTACATATTGAGCGAATTACCGTAGATTAAAGACATATTACACGAAATTAAGTAAAAAGCAACTCCCAAGAAGAAGTGGGGAATATTCCTTTTTCAGCTTTGGCTATGGGATTTTCCTATGAGTTGCTGACTAGAAAGTAAAGGTAGTGCGGAGAGAACCCACCCAAATCTGATCGTTAGTATCATTATGTTCGGGCTTGGTAATTAGATACAAGCTAGGGATAATTCGGATGTTGTCATTTACCCTATAGGAATAAAAAGTCTCTAAATGCAAAGACGTGTCTTGGTCTTGTCGGAGAGGGGCTGCGGGTGTTGGGCGATAATTACTGCTAGTTACCTGAGGTGGTACACCAACGATAATTCCACCTACATTACCTTCTTGAAACAAGTCTGGAAACGCAAGAGTGAGCGCACCATTGATAATAGTTGCATCACTATCACCATTGGCTAGTTGATTAGCTAGGGTATAACCAAACCAGCCACCTAAATGAAAGCGACGACTAGTTCGCCAGTTAAATTGCAGTCCGAAGTTATCAGTAGTGGTAGCGTTTTGTCCAAAAGGATTTCTCGCGAAGGCGCTACCTGTCCCACCAGTAAGGTTAAAAGCTCCAGTACCAAAGTATTTACGGGCGTAGGTAAGACCAATATCTAGCTGACGATTAGGTGATACGGTTAACTGAGCTAGTGCAAGATGGTTGCCATTGAAAAATCCGTTACTATCACCGTCTGGTATATTGGCTTGATCATCATTAGTTATGTAACCTGCGTTTAATTGCAATTGATTATTGAACTTGTATGCAAAAGCTGCGCCAGCACCATCAAAACCAGGCCGGTAGATAGTAGGGTTGAATGCTGCAAAGCGCGAAGCAGCACCATTTAGCCCACCAATTGAGGCGTTTAAGGTTGGTGTAAAAATGGCTGGTTGCAATGCTCTAGCCCCTACCCAGACAGTACCTTGGCTACCTACTGGAAAACGATATACTAACTGACTCAGATATGTTCCTTCTGTACCATCACTATCAAAGGTAAAACGGGTCATTGCAGTTCCCGTAGAGCTTGTCAAGTTAGGGATGGCGCTACCAAGTGTCAATAGCGTTGTTAGTTGATCTCTACCAGTAAAACTAGTTTGAAAATTTAATCTGGCGCGATAGGCAAGAAAGGTATTAGTGCTATCTTCTGTGTCATTGGCTGGGGTATTGTTGGCGCGATCGCCAAACGTATCCCCGATCAGAAAAACTGCATCACCTACCAATTTGGTGGTTGTAGAAAACTGATTGGCTTCTACCTCAGATGTACGTTGTTCCAAGGTATCAACCCTACCTCGCAACGCTGTCAGTTCGGATGCAAATTGTTCTCGTAAATTTTGCAAAGCAGCCAAGTCTTCTTTTGTGACTAAGTTTTGGGTGCTAGTAGCAATCAACTCGTTGATGCGATCGAGACAAGCATTCAACCCAGCCGCAAATTCATAGCGTGACAAGGCGCGGTTCCCCCGGAAATCACCGCTTGGGTATCCGGCTATGCAACCATAACGCTCAACTAAAGACTGTATAGCTTGAAATGCCCAATCTGTAGGTTGAACATCAGATAACTCAGAAACAGATGTAACTTGTCCTAGAGGTTTGTCTTGATTTGTTAAAGTCCGCTGGGAGAGTAAACTTTTTTTTGGGGATAGGGGAAAATCTGGCGTTTTGATTATTTCTGCATTGGCAATTTGATTAAATCCAGCCTGAGTCCGTTTAATAACTAGAGTTCCGCTGTTTGGGGAAATTCCTCTAATCTCTGATTTTGGTTCAGATATATTTGGCATTTCAGCAGCAAGTGCGGCTGACGAAAAGATAAAAAATCCATTCAAAAAGGCTGGGATAACTAGCCCGTAATTCCACAAAACATTAAACATTAGTTCTTGAGTTATGCACAGAAAATTAATAAATCTTTGATCGCTAGCACCCCACAGGATTTTTACATCCCGATTACACATCTTTTTGCGGACAATATTTCTCAGATAGATTGCTTTACAGAGGTTTCTTGATGAAGAAGAACTCAGAAGTCAGGAGAAATTCTCTACCAGTGACTGATAAATTTTGGTTGACAATTATTCTTTTTTAAAACTCCATCCTTTTATGGATGGAGTTTTCATCGATTCTGAATTCTGGTTTACGAACAGCTTTTGGCAAAGATAAATGGTGTTAAAAGATTACAGACGAGGCAAGAAAGGCTCACAGTGGGATGTTCTGAGAACTGTGTCAACCTAAATTAGTAGTTACCAGTAAAATACTAAAAGCTTATCGGTATTTAGGTGTTTCGCTATTAATTCTGGATATTTGCATAAAATAAAATAAAAAGCAAGTCTCTTAAGACATGTTTTTAGAAGATTTTATTGGCCAACTTGTGTTAAGGGCACTTGCATTTTTCTGGGAAGTATGAAAAGCTTTGTTACAGAACAAAATACGGTAAACCAATCAAGTTATAGTATTTTTTGAGAAATCCACTACAGCATTTCATTTACTGGCTGACTGAATTGAAAATAGGAACTGATGACGGATGACTGGGCAAAGAAATATTTTCATGCCCTCGCTGTGTGATTTATCAGATGACCGTCTAGCTTGAAAGTGCTGAGTGCTGTAGACACTTTTGGGGCTTCCCACAGGGTGAAGCCACTACGTTGGGGAGACAGCACCGTGGGCGGATTACCCGACTTGTAGAATTGGCGTTGCTGAGTAAAAGCCAATGAATCAGTAAAGTAGACTTTCATCTAATGTATACAGTTGATGACGACTACTTAGTCAGAACCACAGAATAATATTGATGGGGTAAAGATTGATCGTGTACTTAGCGCAAGTAGTAATGAAACCCCTTATCAATGTTCTAAATGGTTTAAACAAACTTGAGAAGAACGTCGGAATTATCGGACTACGCGGACTCTTTTCTGGATTTGTCTTACCAACAGAGACTAGAGAAATCTTAAGAATAATTTTCCCAATCCCTAAATATAGATTGATTAACCAAAAAACCAACTTATGACCCAACTGAAAACACTTCCTACCTACGACCCAACATTATTTGAGGGTGCTGCTGAGGTTTACGCTCAATACAGAACTAAATACCCACCTGCTGTATTCGACAAACTAACCGAAATTTTTCATCTTAATGGTCAGGGACGACTGCTTGATTTGGGTACCGGGCCAGGTTTAATTGCCATTCCCCTCAGCACCAAATTTCAGGAAGTAGTTGCGATCGATCCCGATCCGGAAATGCTCAAGGAAGCGCAACGCCAAGCAGCAGTTGTAGGAGCAAATAATATTACTTGGCTAGAACAAGGCGCAGAACTGATTAACCCTAGTTTAGGGGTATTTAAACTAGCTACCATTGGCAGAGCCTTTCACTGGATGGAACGGGAACTCGTACTAGAACGCCTTTATGAATTGTTGGCAGATGATGGTGCGATCGCACTGCTCAATACAGGTGATAATCCTTGGGTAAGTTCTTTACCCTGGAAACAGGCTGCCATAGAAGTAGTAAAAAAATGGTTAGGTGAGGAGCGACGAACTGGACAAAGAGGACAAGGTACTCGTAAACCGATTGATCCTCCCCATGAAGTTGTAATTGCCAATTCAAAATTTGCCCGCCAAGAAGTGTATGAAGTGCCATTTGAAAAAGCCTGGACAGTCTCCAGCTATCTTGGCTACTTGTACACCACAGCCTTCTCTTTGAAAATTTTCTATGGCGATAAAGCCGAAGAATTTGAAGCAGATATCAAAGAAGCATTATTAGCAGTTGAGCCTTCTGGTCACTTTACAGAAGAACTCACAGCAACAATCCAAGTAGTTTGGAAGCATTAACTTGTATTCATTTCGACTTTTGACTTCCGCCTTGCAGTACTATCTATCCAAAAAAAAGAAAAGCAGATGAGCAAAACACGTAAGTTTCGTTTAGGAGCATTTATTCAAGCCACTGGACATCATGTTTCTGCATGGCGACATCCAGATGCACAAATAGATGCGGGTTTTAATTTTGAGCATTACAAAGAAATTACCCAAACCGCTGAACGTGGCTTGTTCGATGCAGTTTTTCTGGCGGACAGCCCAGGAGTTTGGGGTGGCGATCCTCAAACGCAGAGACGCAACGGTAAGCTTGTCCATTTCGAGCCGGTGACACTCTTTTCGGCGTTGTCCTCTGTAACTCAAAACATTGGCTTTATTTCCACTGCTTCGACTACCTATGAAGAACCTTACACCCTGGCACGGAAGTTTGCCTCGCTAGATCACTTAAGTAAAGGCCGGGCGGGGTGGAATGTAGTCACCACGGGTAACGAGAATGCCGCACTTAATTTCGGTCTTGAGCATCACCCGGAACATAGCCAACGTTATGAACGTGCGGAAGAGTTTGTACAAGTGGTGAAAGGGTTGTGGGATAGCTGGGAAGATGATGCTTTCATCCGTGACAGAGAATCTGGTATCTATTTCGACTCGAATAAACTACATGTACTCAACCACAAGGGTAAACATTTTTCTGTCAAAGGCCCTTTGAACGTTGGTCGTCCACCTCAAGGTTATCCGGTGATTGTGCAGGCTGGAGCATCGGAAGCTGGACGGGATTTAGCTGCGCGTACTGCTGAGGTGATTTTCACTGCCAATCAAACTCTAGCTGATGCCCAGGAATTTTACGCTGATGTCAAAAGTCGGTTGGCGAAATATGGACGCTCTCCAGACGATCTGAAAATCATGCCTGGGGCTTTCCCAATCATTGGCCGGACTGAAGAAGAAGCTCAAGAGAAATACGAATTTTTGCAATCGCTGATTCATCCTGATGTAGCTTGGGGTATTTTAAAGAACTATTACAAAGGTGTGGATCTGTCGAAATATTCTTTAGATGATATAGCTCCCGAACTACCCAGCGACACCAATAATAATAAGAGTCGTCTGAAATTAGTCAGGGATTTAGCTACTCGTGGGACTCTCACACTACGTCAGTTGTATCTGTCTCTGGCTACTGCACGAGGTCATCGCACCATCCTTGGTACTCCCGAAAGTATTGCTGATCAGTTAGAGGAATGGTTTAACAACGGTGCAGCAGATGGTTTTAATATCATGCCGCCCATCTTGCCTACAGGGTTAGATGACTTCGTTAACTTGGTCGTTCCCATCCTCCAGAAACGCGGACTGTTCCGTACTGAATACGAAGGTAGTACATTGCGGGAAAACCTGGGGCTGCGTCGTCCGGGTAATCAATTCGTTGTCAAACAAGCGAATGAGAGATTGGTTTTGGCGTAAATAAATAGGGTTCGTTCGTAGTAAGAACTTTAGTTCTCTCTTGCAGACACTAGTGGTTTGTCCCATTAATTTTGCGGGGTTGGATAAATCTTTGACAGCTTAACTCTGGCATCTTCTGTACGAAAACGCCAATCTACACGAACTTGATTAATATTGCGATCGCACTCCCAAGCCGAGACCTGTTTTTCTAAAGTTTCAATATTCGGAATTCTTCGTTGGAGACATTGACGGACAAGTACAGATAGCTCTGATTCAACCATATTTAACCAACTCCCATGT
>NZ_WBKL01000018.1:0-5832 GCF_015714705.1 Nostoc sp. NZL
GGATTGGGGATTGGGGATTGGGGATTGCGAAAAATCTTCTCTTGTGCATTCCCCAGTTTCCCATTTTCCCATTTCCCTGTCCCCAATTCCTAGTCCCCAGTCTCCAGTCCCCTCTTGTGGTAGCCAACGCAGTGCCTCTTCTAGATAGGGTGTTGCCCCTAATGCAGTTGAAGCTAAGGTTCGAGGGGCACTAATCCGGTCTGGAGGCAAATGAGCAGATCCTGTTGGAATTGACACAGTAAAGCAACTACCTGCTCCTAAAACACTGGTGACATGGACTGTTCCACCATGCATTTGCACCAATTCTTGCACCAGCGACAATCCAATTCCTGATCCTTCAAAAGTACGTCCTTGCGCTCCTTTGACACGGTGAAATCGTTCAAAAAGGTGGGGGATTTCTTCTGCTGGGATACCGATTCCTGTGTCTTTTACTGCGAACTCAATATGGTCATTTGACCACTGTAAGCTGACAGTAATTTCTCCAACCATCGTGAACTTAAATGCATTTGAGAGCAGGTTAAGAACAATTTTTTCCCACATCTCTCGATCTACATATACTGGTGCTGGAAGGGAAGGACAATTGACTGATAACTGCATCCCTGCCCGTTCTACCGTTGAACGAAATACACTAGCTAGTTCTGCGGTGAAAGTGGCAAGGTTGGTGGGTTCGTATGAAGCTTGAACTCTTCCAGCTTCAATGCGCGAGAAGTCTAGCAGGCTGTTGACCAGTTTCAGCAAGCGGAGTCCGTTGCGTTGCACCATTTCTAACTGCTCTCGTTCGTTGGCTGGAAGCAGAGTGGCACAATTGGCTAAGGTTTCCTCTAATGGCCCCAACATCAGGGTAAGTGGGGTACGGAACTCGTGGCTGACGTTGCTGAAAAAGATGGTTTTAGCGCGATCAATTTCTGCCAAGGCTTCAGCACGTTTGCGTTCTTCCTCGTAAGCTTGGGCGTTAGCGATGCTGGCTGCAATTTGAGCCGCAACTAAATCGATGAATCCTCTATAATTATCGTCGAATAGCCTAAAGGGATTCAAACCAGCAATTAATATACCAGCTTTTCCCGTTTGACCAGATGGTGCAATTGGCACAGCGATCGCTTGATGGGGCGATCGCTGCCAAACACCACAAGGTAAGCTACTAAAAGACACTGCCAAATCGGAAATCAATTTTGCCTGATGTGTTCTAATCACTTCCGCAAAGGGCCAAACTGAATCAGAATCGAGAGCTACTGTTTCTGGAACTGCTACGTGGTTTTCCCCAATGCGGCACGTTCCAGCCAGAAAAACTTGCTGCTGATCTGGGTCAACCAGATAAATCATTGCAAAAGGCAGGTCGTAAGGATTGCTCTCTAGACAATTCGCACTCAGCGTACAAGCTTCATCAAATGTCCGTGCATCTGCCGTCCTCGCCGCTAGTTCGCGTAAAAGCGCTAACTGACGCTCACCGATGATGCGCTGCGTGTCCTCTGTATTGGCACAGATGATCCCACCTGTGTCGCCCTGGTCATTAGGAACCGGGCTATATGAAAAAGTGTAATAGGTTTCCTCCGGGTAGCCGTTGCGCTCCATAATTAGCAGTAGCGCTTCGTCGTAAGTGCCCTCGTTCTTCAGCATCGCTGATTCTGCTCGAGGCCCAATCTGATCCCATATTTCCCGCCATACATAAGAAGCTGGCTGTCCAAGTGCTTCTGGATGTTTGCCGCCAATAATACCCTTATAAGCGTCATTGTAAAGGTTAATCAGTTCCTCGCCCCACCAGACAAACATAGGTTGACGGCAAGTCAGCATAATTCGGACAGCAGTCTTCAAACTCTGTGGCCACTGCTGTGTTGGGCCAAGGGAAGTTTTTGACCAGTCCTGTTCTCGCATCCGCGCACCCATTTCACCTCCACCGAGAAGGAAATTTACGTCGGCGTTGCTTGCTGACGTTGACTCGTTCTTCATTGATTCCTCTCGATTGGTCATGCGTCGATTACAGGCTATATCTGTGGTCGTCTTTTGGGAAAAATCCCCTCTAAATCAGAGGTTTATGATCCTAAACAGTCATTTTTGAGGATATTCAAGGACAGATATAGCGTAAAATCCCAACTCTGCCGTGACTTTTCAAAGCATTGAGATTGTCTTTTAGGGGCAAGTTGCTGTTTTGGCTATTTTCTATAGTCACCTTTATATCATCTATATTCCAAGCTACCAAGGCCGATTCTCATTCAGAACTCACAAAGCTTACTCCTCTTGTCGGAAGTCTGTTACCTTAACAATTTGACCACGTTCACCTAACTCATTGAGTAAACTACTAATTCGCTGTATTGCTAAAGGAGAAGGTGTTACACGTCCATTTTCCCAACGATTAATTGTTGCAAAAGTGACACCAAACTCGGCGGCAAATTTTTCTTGAGACAGATTTAACTCTTGCCGCAGGGCACGAACTAGTTTGCCAATATTAGGTTGCTTTGCCACAAGTAGGCTTCCACTCTGAAGCATATAGATCAAAGTTTATAAAGCACTATATATTATCATTTCTACGACAGAGTGTTCTTTTGCGTCTATTAATCCTGAGATAGAGATTTTAATCTCAAGTTAGAGGATGTTTGAAAAGTATTATTGCTAACATCAAAATCTTAAAAAACCTAACCAAGTCATTTACTTTTTGTAGATCAAAAAAACTGAACCAATCGGCCCAAAATTTTCTACATAAGTTTTTTGGTTGTAATACAATCCTGGAGACATACCCCCATCAAATAATATCCCTTCTTGAATCTTACCTAAACAGTTATTGCTAGCAATGCCTTCCAGGACATTATCAAACATATCTGGCAGTAACTCTTGATTAACTTGAGATAATTCAATATCTGAATTAGCTTTCAAGTCATTAACTAATAGTATTACATAGCCTTGATTAGTGATAGCTGCCAAAGAACGATTAGTTGCATTTTTACAAGCAAATTCTCCCAAATCTTGACAAATGTCTTTAAACTTACCCTGACGATAGAATCTGCCATTACCGCCCACTAAATTGTAATTAAGAATATCGCTTTTTCTTCTACCAGCCTGGATAGTAGCCTGTCGCTGCTGGGGTGTACCTCCTGAGATCCCAAAAGAAGAGCGCTTATTCTTAAATGCTCCTGAATACTCGACACCACGAGAAACATTTAAGCCTTGTGGTTTATCATCAGTACCTATATAGTCAGCATTAATTGCAGCAATCGGTAGCTGTCCGTTTAATTTGGCATTATCATCGACAATGAGATCACGAAACTGCTTTGGTACATATTCTTTACGCAGTTTCCCCCTAGCATCTTTGGCATAAAGTTTATGAGATAGACCAACATTAACTTTGAAATCTAATTCTGATGATTTGGGATTAAAAATAATCACATTGTTAATACCTCTTTGATTTTTTTTACCATGATTATTGGTTTTAAAAAAGTCAATACTGAACTTAGGATCTTTGCCAGGACAAGTTTTAGATGCTTTTGGTACTGAATTTGCTTCAATTTCTTGACAACCTGATAATAAGCTTGCACCAATTATCAAGATAAATAACAAAAATATTTTTTTTGTAGACATAATGATGCAAAAAAAACCGCTACAGAATTACTATAGCGGGGAATAATTTAAAATTTCAGTCTGGAGTTAATCTGATAACCAAAACTTAAGAAAACCACTCTAAAACAGCTTCTTCTTTGGTATTGGTATTTCGGGATGGTGTCTCACGGTTAAATTTCATCTGAATTGACCGGGTTTGTTCACCATCAGCAGCTACAGCCAAAATCGGATAGTCAATTAAACCATCCTGGAAGGACATCTGGAAGCGGAATGTTCCATCTGGATTTAGCTGAATTGGGCGACCACCAATGGTTACGGTAGCATCAGGTTCTGTTGCACCGTAGACTATCAACTCAGCATCGGCAATTAACCAGAACTGGCGCGGACGCATTGGTATGGCGGAAGCTGAGAAGCCAACACCTGACATTCCTACACCGGAAGCAGTTAAGCCAGAGACGGTAGGAACTGCCCACATACCCACACCAGATGGGAAAACGTAGGAGCTAATGGCTTGTTCAGGACGTGCTGAACCTGGTACTTGGTGCTGGGAGCCGAAGATAGAACCAGCAACCCGTAGTGCTTCGGCAGATTCAGCTAAACCAAAGATTTGGTCGTAGATGGGGTTGCCGTTGGTATTCACAGGATTACCACTGGCGGTAGCTGCAATCTTCTTGGCAGGGGGAACTAGTTCGTATTGAGTCTTACCACGCAAATCTTCTTCAAAGTTGACAGTGATGAAGACATCCTCTATCCAGTCAGAAGGATAAACGGGAGGAATGTGTACTCTAGCAGAACGAGCGAGTACTAACCAGCGACCATCAGCAGCACGATAGCCGATATCGATTACATAATCGCGATCGCTAACTGGAACTGGTAGATACCATTCTCTAGCTAGTTCATCAGCAGGATATTCTTGAATGCTGTGGGGGCTTTGGTATTCGATATCGATGTCGGTGACATCATAAATCCGTAGTGCCAGTTGTTGTCCGCCTTGCCGGCGCAGTTCCTCTTTGTGCTCATTAGGAATATCCCAGTAAGTGTAAGCCCACTGAGGATCACGTGGTAATAGAACAATCCGGCTTTCACCATAGCCAGAAGGTAAATCTGCGAGTCCTTCATCAACATCAGCTAGAGATCCACCAGTACGATCTTCCTGACCTAATTCAAACTTTGCAGCTTCCACGGTTTCCTGTGCCTCCAATGAACGAGATGGACTGAACGAATTTTTGCTGCGCTGGACTTCTTGAATTGATGCCAGCAATTGTGATTTACGCATTCGGCTATAGCGAGAGATGCTATATTCGCTAGCAACTTTGCGTAGTTGGCGTAAGGTCATCTCCTCTAGTGGCGGGCGTTCTTTTGCCATTAATTTGGCCTCCAGTAGTTTAAGCGGTAAATGATTTCCCCTGGTTAAAGAATGCTATATAAAATGTCATCCACTCCAGATGAATTTCTTATTCCTGACTCCTGGTTTTGCCCAGTTTTTAAGTTTTTTAGTCTGTTTTTAAATTGGGGTCACTTCTTTCAATTCCTTAGTTCTGCCAAAATTAGCATTTCTTCGGGATCGGAGAAGTTCTATTTGTTAAGTCAATATTAACCACTAAGCATATGTAGGGATCAAGTGTTTTCCATAGGTTTTTTGCCTGTTACACGAATTTATCAGCCCTTCCGGGATCTAATTGTCATGATTTTATGACATCGATAGCTAGTTGGATGTCGAGCAATGGCAAAAATGTCAATTTTTCATGACATTGTGTTGTGTGTTGGTCAAAAACCTAAATCTACAAAGACAGGAGCAGGATTTAAAGGGGCTTGGTGTGAGGAATTAAACCCACTACTATCTGACTTTTCACGGTATCTGGAAAACCTCTCTAAATCTCTTTCCTTTTAGGCTACGGTGTACATACAAGTAGACCCAGAGTCAGTTTCCAGGCGAAAAAGGTGGATTTCTCTCGTTCCCATGCTCTGCATAGGAATGGATTATTAGAGGCTGCCGCCTCCAGTCAGACATTGAGTCTCTGACCTTGAGGGGAGACAAAATACCCTGAAATAGATATATGGCAAGTAGTGTAGCAATTTATGGTAAAAGAAAAAGAGTATTAATTCGCAATAAGCCCTATTAATGATAATATTACCAGAATTCTACGAAACAAACCTCAAGCGAGAATTGGGACGTGCAGAATATTTATTACTAAAGATCCTGATAAATTTATTACAATCTATTAAAACTGTTAGCATTGAAGCATTGGCTACTGCTTTACCTATCCCCATATTTTTTGAAAGTAG
>NZ_WBKL01000055.1:0-17461 GCF_015714705.1 Nostoc sp. NZL
AGAGATTATGGCGGGAGCCTTCTCTCCGATTTAGGTAAGGATAGATATTAAACCGCCAGTGCTGCGTTCTTCAGATTAAAGGCTTGATTCGGGCAGACTGATGAAAATTGATATATTGAGACGCGGACACAGGGAAATATTTATTCTCCGCGCTACTCCCTACCTATGATTGGTTGATTTATAGCCTATTATGGCATTTAGTTAATTCTAGATACTCCAAATTTCGAATTTAATTTAAAACCTGTTTTACTCACTTTGATAACCCAGGTTATGTTGGCATAATTCCTATTTATATCGGTCTGATTAAAGTCATAATTGTAGCTTAATTGCCATCAATTTAGTATTAACAATACTGAATAAAGCCTTAACCTAAATTTGTACTAACTTTAACTCAACCTTTGCTTACGCTGTATCTCTTAGTAAGAAGATTGTGTAGTAACTATGGCAAAATACTGTATTTCAATCGGTATTTAGATGTATGACTACCATTAACCCAGAGCTAGAAGCTAAATAGGAGGTTGTAACAAGTTGCTGTTTACTGCATTAAGGATCAGAGATTCATGAAACTGCAACTGACCCAAATACACTTTGAGCCAAATTAACTGGAGCGTAGACCCATGAGACACAAAGGTTCTGCTTGCATAGATAGCGGAAAACCAAGTGTCTACGCCGACAGTATGACATTTGCATATTTTCTGTGGAGTTTTCTTAACTATTCTTGAGGAGTACAAATGCTTGAGGCTATCGCTGTTGCTTGGTTATTACTATTTTTTGGTGATTTTTTATCTACATTTATTTATCATGTACCCGAGCACGTTTTTGGTAGCCTTCATTTAAAAACGCACCACTCCTGGAAGAAGGACTTCCGCCACTACGCTATTTTGACTTTTAATCCCCAGGTTCTTTTAGATGGTATCTTGGGAGCTTTGCCTTATGTACTCATAGCAGTAGTCTTGTGGTCTTTTTCTCCCATCGGCGTTATCTCTGGATTACTGCTTGGTCAGCTTCATGTATGGTGGAGACACATAAGTGTACTGGGTTGGCAAACTTCAAAGCCTGTAAATATTTTATGCCAAATTCTATTTATTACTACTCCTGAGAGACACTGGTTACATCATCACAAAACTAATTTAGGTTTCGGTGATATCTTCACCTTTTTTGAACAGCCTGCACAAATGTGGTTACGCTGGCTTCGGCTACTCAGACTTCGTTTTCGCTACTCTCGAATCTAACTGAAGTTACTGCTTACCTAAATACTTTTTAAAATTACCAAAAAAAGCTGCGATCGCAGCTTTTTTTGTAGACTATTTATTTTTTGCCAAAGAGCGGATTATTCCAGTCTTATAAATGCAGTTACCTACATACTCAAAAAAGCTGATTCCCAATTTCCGAGTAGTCGCAACAAGAGACATCAATTGACCATAGCTTTAAAACTATGCCTTTATATAGTTATTTCTATAACTCATCAAAAAGTAAGCGAGTTACACAGGCGGAAGAATGCCTCTGCTACCGAGTTTAAAGATATTTGCTACCGCTCAACTTTGCTGTTATGTCGCCCATCTTTTTGGGAAAACTAGTCTTAATTAGTAAATTATTATATTCCACTAGATTTTTATGACTATTTCTTTCTTTTTTGGAGATGCTGGGCGTAGTTTGCTTATCCGAAGGAGTATGGATAGCTGCGGTGAAGAAGGCAGCAGGCAGCATAGCGCAGCGGTAGCGAGTCCGCGAGCGTCGGCAGTAGGCAGGAGAGGAAAATCATCCGGGGATTCGACCCCTCCTGAATTAAAGCCACTGAACTCTCGTACCCTGTGGGAAGTGAACGCAACAGTGAGGGACTTAAATCCAAGCTCCCTCTGGTCGCAGCAGGAGGTTGAGAACAGTTTTCCTCCTGCCTTCCTCGATTTAGTTAATAACCTGCTTGGCTTGAATGCGGTCAATTTACAACCTGCTGCTTATGAGGTGTTTCATGTCCGCAGTTAGCCTCAGAAAGATTCTCAACAAAAAAGATTTGCCATCTCTTCTTCATAAATTAGTCTACCAGTTTAACATTGCGATTGATGTTGAACTGGTAGACGGCACGAAACTAATTAGCATTGGGGAGCAAACTACGAAAAACCGATATCCAATCGAGGTGTCAGGAGAAATCATCGGTTGGGTTGTTGGCAAAGAACAGGCAACTCTACTTGCGACTTTGCTCTCATTTCTGGCAAAGCAGGAAGCTGAAAAGAAAGAACTCGCCAAAGAATTGCTGGAGCGATACCAGGAAATTGATTTGTTTGAGGATATCTCAACTCAACTGACAACAAGTTTAGATACGCGACAGATTGCCCAGCTCGTGCTTCAGGAATTGAGTCAATTAATTGAATCATCTGCGGGGATGATTCTGCTCCTGAGTCCAGATGCAACTGCATTTGAAATTATTGCCGAATTTGGAATATTTTTTGACCACAGTCAGCCGGAACCAGGGAAGGGAATTATTGGCAACATTGTGCAATCCAATCGGGCAGAACTAATCAATGATGTCCAAGCCGATCCTCGATTAGAGGGGCAAAAAAATGTTAGCGCCCTGATTTGTGTGCCGTTGCGAGCCAAGGAGCGGGTACTGGGAGCGATCGCTATTGGAACACCCAAAACTGACTCATACATGGCTGAACACCTGAAACTGGTGAGTATCTTTGCCTCTCAAACAGCGATCGCTATTGACAAAGCTATGCTTTACGAGCAGAGCACTCAAGCAGCCGTCCAGGCAAAAGCCCAGACACAGAGGCTTCAGCAAGCTCTCCATGAGTTGCAATTGGCTCAAACTAAGTTGATCCAAAGTGAAAAAATGTCCAGTCTAGGGCAACTCATTGCCGGAGTTGCCCATGAAATCAACAACCCGGTTAACTTTATTTACGGCAATTTAAGGTATGTTGCCGAGTACGCCCAAGACTTGTTACACCTGTTGGAAAAGTATCAGAAATTTCTACCTGTTGCTCCTCCAGAACTGGAATCAGAGTTAGACAATATAGACTTGGAATTTATCATGCAGGATCTCCCCAAACTGCTAGATTCGATGAAACTGGGCACAGGTCGCATCGTAGAAATTGTCCAATCCCTGAAAAACTTCTCCCGCCATGACGAAGCAGAAATGAAAGCCGTCAATATCCACGATGGCATCGATGGGACGCTGATGATTCTTCACCATCGCCTGAAAGCAGCTATTCGCCGACCGAAAATTGAAATCGTTAAAGACTATGCAAAACTTCCCCTGATTGAATGCTACCCCGGACAGTTAAATCAGGTGTTTATGAACATCCTGGCAAATGCCATTGATGCTCTAGAGGAAGGAATGGACGATGAAGAAATATCCCCCCCTACAGCCCAAATCACCATTCGGACTGAATTCTTCGATAACCAGTGGGTTGTGATTTGCATTGCCGACAACGGTCCAGGCATGAAGGAGGAAGTAATTCGCCGCATTTACGATCCCTTCTTCACTACCAAAGAAGTTGGTAAGGGAACCGGGTTAGGCATGGCAATCAGCTACCAAATTGTTGTAGACAAACATCGGGGAATACTCAAGTGTCGTTCTCAACCAGGTGAAGGCACAGAATTCTGGATTCAAATTCCAGTCAATTGTGCATTGGCAGACGCTGCTAAAGAACAAAATAGCAACTCTGCGTCGCCAACTTCCACAATCGAATCATCCGCCACCTCCGATGCCGACGGCTTCATTCCATCAACAGCTCCAATGCTCAAACCGACGGATTTGCTGATCCGCCACACTCAATTGATCCAGCGACTTTCACACCATAGTCCATCTGTGGAAGCTGCATCACCCGATCAACTTTACCAGATGTTTCAACACCACCCAATTTCGTTAAAGCTTTACGCCACTTTGTTGTCTTGGTTCTGTTGTTCTAACCCTACCCAAATACGCCACTAAAGAAACCTCAACCATGTTTAACCAACTTGATGAATACAACAGTCAGCTATTTGAACTATGTCCTGTTGGGCTAGTACTATGCCGAACAGATGGGACGCTAATTAAGATCAACCCCGCCTATGCTGCCATTTTGGGGCGAACTGTTCCAGAAACCCTGAATCTCAACTATCACCAGATTACTCCAGAAAACTATGCAGCTACCGACCAAGCTACCCTGGAAAACCTAGAACAAACTGGTCGTTATGGCCCCTATGAGAAGGAGTTAATCCACAAAGGCGGGTATCTGGTTCCGGTCAGAATCTCTGGACTGATGATTGAGAAAGATGGAGAGCAACTAATCTGGTCTAGTGTGGAGGATATCAGCGACCTTCGACGCGTTCAGCAGGAACGCCAACATAATGAAGAAATACTAAAACAGAGTGAAGCCCGATACCGCTCTCTAGTAACTGCTAACACACAAATCGTCTGGGTAAGTACACCAGAAGGAATTTGCTTTGAACTGGCAAGCTGGATAGCTTATACAGGTCAAAGTCTAGCTGAAGCGGAAAATGGGGGCTGGATTGATGCCGTTCATCCAGACGATCGCGCCTACACCGGAGAAGTCTGGAGTGCTGCTGTGGCAAACCTGAGTATGTATCAAATTGAATACCGAATTCGTGGCAAGGATGGCAACTATCGCTACTTTTGGGTCTGGGGTGCGCCCGTTATAGAAGAAGATGGCAGCGTCCGGGAGTGGATTGGCACCTGCACCGATATTCAGGATCGCAAGCTGGCAGAAGCCGAAAATCAGCGTCTTCAAGAACGATATCGCTCCTTAGTAACTGCTACTTCACAGATCGTCTGGGGAGCTACCCCAGAAGGACTGGGAATAAGCAGTGAAATGGTCACCTGGATGGACTATACGGGGCAGAGCAAAGCTGAAGTTGAGGGTTGGGGCTGGATCGATCCCATTCACCCCGATGACCGTGCCAACTCCACAGAAGTTTGGAATGCTGCTGTGGCAAACCGAGGTATCTACCAAACTGAATATCGGCTGCGTGGCAAGGATGGCACATACCGCTACTTCTCTGTCTGTGGTGCCCCCGTCCTGGAAAAAGACGGCAGCATTCGGGAATGGATTGGCACCTGCACTGATATTCACGATCGCAAGCTGGCAGAAGCTGAAAATCAACGTTTATTGGATATGTTGAATCATTCCAGCGATGCCATCATTGTCCGCGACATGAGCGACAAAATCTCTCACTGGAATCAGGGTGCCGAAAGGCTCTACGGTTGGACGCGTGAGGAAGTCAAAGACCAATGCATTCAGGCTTTTATCAAAAAAACCTTTCTAAAACCAAAGGAAGAAATTACAGCAGAGTTATTAGAGCAAGGGAATTGGGAAGGAGAAGTCGAACATCTCACCCATGATGGCAAACTGATTACCGTGCAGAGCCGATGGACGTTACAACGAGATATCTCTGGTCAGCCCTGCGCGGTGCTAGAAATCAATACCGACATCACTGCCCGCAAACAAGCAGAAATCGCTCTGCGGCAACTGAATCAAGAACTAGAAGCCAGAGTTGTAGAGCGGACGGCTGCCCTGCAAAATACCCTAGCAGAAGCGCAGGGATTAAATGCGATTTTAGATAACTTAGCAGATGGTTTGTTAGTGGCAGACACCACAGGACAAATCACCCACTTCAATCCTGCCTTTTTAGCTATGTATGGATTGACAGCCAGTGCCCTCAATGGACACTATCGAGAATTGCCGATATCTGGTTTAGCAGACCTAGTTGCACGAACTCAGTCCCATCCTGGAGAGGTCTTCTCTGCCGAAGTTGCACTGGTAAAGGAACGCATTGGTCAGGCAGTGGCGACTGCCATTTTCAAAAAGACGGCAGATCAGGAACCCGCTGCCTGCTTCGGTTCGGCGCTGCTGATTCGGGATGTGACAGCAGAAAAGGAAATCGACCAGATGAAAACCGACTTCATTTCAACGGTTTCCCACGAGCTGCGGACGCCGCTGACTTCTGTTCTTGGTTTTGCATCGATTATTCAAGAAAAGCTGGAAACCGATGTGTTCCCAATGCTTTCTACCGAAGACCGTAAGCTTCAGAAAACCATTAAGCGGGTGGCTGACAATCTCAACATTATTGTGTCAGAAGCAGAACGGCTCACATCTTTGATTAACGATGTCCTGGACATCGCCAAGATGGAAGCAGGTAAGGTGGAATGGCAAATGCAACCCCTTGATCCCAGCGAATTACTCGATTGGGCAACTAATTCTACCGCCGGGTTATTTGAAACCAATGGCTTGCAGTTAGTCAGCGAGATTGAACCTGGACTGCCCCAGATAGTAGGCGATCGTAATCGTCTGTTGCAAGTTCTAATCAATCTGATTTCCAATGCCGTTAAGTTTACCGAATCTGGTTGTGTCACCTGCCGCGTTAAACAAGGAAACGACGGTGTTTGCATCAGCGTTATCGACACAGGCATTGGTATTGCACCTGAAGACCAGCCGAAAGTATTCGAGAAATTCCGCCAAGTTGGCGACACCCTCACCGACAAACCCAAAGGTACAGGGTTAGGACTGCCCATCTGTAAACAAATCGTCGATCATCATGGCGGTAGAATCTGGGTTGAGAGTGAACCAGGTAACGGCAGCGTATTCTCGTTCATCATTCCCACCTACGCCTGTGATCCAAAAACCACTCCTAATCTGAATCTGGATACGCTAGTCAAACAACTCAAAGAACACGTCATCACCAAAAACACTGTACTGAACCAAAACCGTAAAACGATCTTGGTTGTAGATGATGATGCCAACATTCGAGAACTACTCCGTCAACAACTGGAAAACGAAGGTTACAACGTTCGGGAAGCGAAAGACGGTGTGGATGCAATTCATCAAATCAAAACAGCTCGTCCCGATCTGATCCTTTTGGACGTGATGATGCCCCAAATCAACGGCTTCGATGTGGCAGCCGTTCTCAAAAATGATCCCCTGACCTCAGACATTCCGATCATTATTTTGTCAATTATTGAAAACAAAGAACGGGGCTACCATATTGGCATTGATCGCTATCTCACTAAGCCCATTGACACAGAGAAACTCCTCAACGAAATTGACTCACTCCTTTATCAAGGCACTTCTAATAAAAAGGTATTGGTTGTAGATAAAAATGCATCAGCCTTAAAAACCCTATCAGATGTACTGCAAACTCAGGGATACAGCGTGATTGAAGCCTCCGATCCGCAAGAATGCATTTATAAAGCCCTGTCAGCCAAACCTGACATGATCATCATCGATTCTTTCTTCTCTCAAGAAGCCGATTTGGTGAAAACCCTACGGTTTGAGAAGGAGTTGGAAAATGTATTTTTTATTATGCTGTCCGAACAGTAATCGCTGCAACTGGGTACTGTGAAAAAATTAGTTTAACCCAATGCCCCACTCCCCACTCCCTAATCTTATGACCCAGAAAATTCTGATTGTTGACGATGAACCCAATATCTTGATTTTGATGGAACAAGCCCTAGAAGCATTAGAAGACGAGGGTGTTGAACTTCTAACTGCTAGAAATGGAGAAGAAGCTCTCGAAACGATTAAAACTGAAAAACCAAATCTAGTTTTTCTCGATGTGATGATGCCTAAAATGAATGGTCTGCAAGTCTGTCACATTGTGAAACACGACCTACAAATGACTGACATCTACATTGTGATATTGACAGCTAAAGGACAAGAATTTGATAAACAAAAAGGAATTGAGGTTGGTGCAGATTTATATCTAACGAAACCATTTCGTCCCAAAGAAGTACTTGAAAAATCAAAGCAGGTGTTGGGTTTTTGAGGAAAGTAATGAATGCTTTTCATCTGCTTTTGCTTTCAGTTTGTTGGAGGCGATCGCAGTACTTAGTAATACTAATTTATCCACAATCGATGGAGCTTGCTTCTGATACTACGCTATTTCGAATTTCAATTTTTTCGATAGAATAAATAGTTTTAAAAACTATCAAAATATCACAAAGACGCGATAAATCGCCGTCTCTACAAAGGACTGATTATTGTAAAGATGGCGATTTATCGCGTCTCTTCCCTTAACCGAACCGTACCCCAAGTCTCCATTACTTTTTAACTGGGGCGATTAAGGAAGCAGGAGGCAAGAGGAATCCCCATAAATAAATTCAGGGGATTTAGCAAGGACGCTGTATTTCTTGTTGCACTCTCCGCTTGAAATACATATTTTTTTGTTTTTCATGGAGGAACTGACTTGATCTAGACCCTTTTGACAGAGGGGAGAATTATTTTCTAAAACCTTCTGCCTCCAGCAATAACTGTTCTCTGCCTTTCTTCGGTAATACCTGAAAATTGCTGTAAGTGTTAGCCTCCCCGGCTCACCTGCCCTGTGCTTGTTCAACCAAAAGGTATTTCTGGGAAACCTTAATTTGTGAGAGCGAGAGGCTTTTGCCAGAAGGAACTAGAATTAGGAAACACCTAGCTGGGTTCTTCTGACTTTTGAAATTAGGAGTGCATGTGTGCCAAAATCCCCTAAATATTTGCTGATTGGATCAACCGAGACTTACAGCGGTAAATCTGCAACTGTTCTGGGTTTGTCTCATCAGCTACAGCAAAAAGGACTGGATATTACCTACGGTAAACCGCTTGGTACCTGTTTGAATTCCTCTAGTGGAACCGTAATTGAGGAAGATGTCCAATTCATCGCTCTTAGCCTCAATTTGCCGGAAAACCGTGTTGCACCTACAATGCTGGCTTTGGATGAACTCAATGTGCAAAAACGCTTACGAGGGGAAGATAAAACCGATTATCAGCAGTCCCTAATACAGCAATATTTACAAATGTCCCAAGGTGATTTGGTATTACTGGAGGGGCCTGGTGATTTGTCTGAAGGCAATTTGTTTGACTTGTCTTTGCTGCAAATGGCTGAAGTATTGGATGCTGGTGTGCTGTTAGTAACCCGCTATAAATCGTTGCTTTCGGTTGAGGCGCTATTGGCTGCGAAACAGCGTGTAGGCGATCGCTTGCTTGGAGTTGTGATCAATGATATTCCTGTCACCCAACTAGAAGCAGTTGACACTCTCTTGCGCCCATTTTTGGAACACCAGGGGATTCCGGTACTAGCAATGCTGCCGAACAATGCTTTGCTCCGCAGTGTCAGTGTTGGCGAACTAGTCAAACAGTTAAAGGCTGATGTTCTCTGTCGCAACGATCGCATGGATTTGTTGGTAGAAAGTCTGGCAATTGGAGCGATGAATGTCAACTCCGCTGTGAAATATTTTCGCAAACGCCGAAATATGGCAGTGGTAACAGGAGGCGATCGCGTGGAAATTCAGCAAGCTGCTTTGGAAACTTCTACCCAATGTTTAATTCTCACCGGGCAACTACCACCGCCACCGTTCATTCTCAGTCGCGCTGAGGAACTAGAAATCCCGATTTTATCTGTTGACTTAGACACCCTCACCACTGTAGAAATTGTTGACCGCACTTTTGGGCAAGTCCGCCTCCACGAGCCGATTAAGGTTCAGTGCATTCGCCAGTTGATGTCTGAGCATTTTGACATTGACCGCCTGATATCTAAACTAGGTTTAACTCCGGCAGCGGCATTGTCTTAGATTCATCAACTCAAGCAATTAAGAGCATCAATGCTCAGTTATCAGTTAGGCAGCTGTATTACTGCTGAGGGTACAGATGGTTCGCCGTCACCTCCTAGGGGACGGCGTGTTATTTCCTTCCGCCCCATAGCTGGGACGACGTACAAAAATTTAGAACAGCGTTACTTTCAGAATCCGCAAGAACTGCCAGAATCAGGAAAATTTCAGTACTTGACTCTCCTAAATGGGATTAGTTACGAAACACATTGGCTAACCTGGTGTAACCAAGCAATGGAGTTACTGAACCAAACAATCGAAAATTAGTAGCAATGTTTAGCTCAAGTTTTCCTCGCATCTACACGCTGTTTGGTAAAATATCTGGGTCGTTTAATTCGGATTATGTCCATCTTTGAGCCAATCAACAGACCTTATTAACCTAGATACATTAGCGCAAGAACTAGCGACAATCCAGCAAACGGGTTCCAAAAGAATCGCCTTGCTGGGTTCTCGTCATGTGCCGATTACGCATCAGAATCTTATTGAAATGATGACATATGCCCTAGTTTTATCGGGTAATCGAATCATTACTTCTGGTGCTACAGGTACAAATTCAGCTGCCATCCGGGGAGCAACGCGGGCTGATCCAAATTTGTTAACGGTGATTCTCCCCCAAAGTCTGGAACGCCAGCCTTTGGAATCGCGCCAGCAACTAGAACAGGTAATGCATTTAGTGGAAAATCCCAGTAATGATACTCTGTCCCTTGCTGAAGCTAGTTACCTGTGCAACAAGGAAATTGTCTCTCGTTGCCAGCAACTGATCTGCTTTGCGTTTCACGACAGCCGCACCCTGTTGCAAACTTGTCAAGATGCAGAAGAACAAAGAAAAGTGGTGACCCTCTTCTACTTTGATTAGTCATTTGTCATTTGTCTTTTGTCATTTGTCTTTTCTATTTGACTAATGACTATTGACTGATGACTAATGACTCATAACCAATGCTTAATAAATAATGACTATTTTTTTGTACTCGATCGCTGCTGCTGCCGTTCTAATTTACCTGCCATTTTTGCTGGTAGCTTATGCCCGCGTGCGTATTGGGTATGAAATGTTTTCTACTCCTCGTGCGATGTTTGATAAATTGCCACCATACGCCCAAAGAGCTACTTGGGCACATCAGAACACCTTTGAAGCGTTTATGGTGTTTGCGGCAGCGGCATTGATGGCATACGTAACTGGTGTAAATTCTTTTACAGCACAAGTGGCTGCGATCGCCTTTGTGGTAGCCCGTTTGCTATACTCAATTTTTTATATTTTGAATATACCCCTTTTGCGATCGCTCATGTTTGGCATTGGCATCCTTGGCTCTGCCACTCTCTTTTTCTTGAGCATCATCCAAGCGACTAGTTAAGTGGGTACTGGAGACTGGGGACTGGGAAAGAGTTTTCTCAATCCTTAGTCCCCAATCCAAAATCGTTCGACTGAGCGAAGTCGAAGTCCAAAATCTAAAATCCAAAATGTTTTATGGCTTCTACTTTTTCCTTTGACATTGTGAGCGACTTTGACCGACAAGAGTTGGTTAACGCTGTCGATCAAGTTATACGAGACATCAAAGGTCGTTACGACCTCAAAGACACTGAAACGACTGTCGAGTTAGTCGAAGAAAGCATTAACGTTAGTACTGACAGCGAGTTTACCTTAGATTCTGTACACAACATTCTGCGAGAAAAAGCCGCCAAGCGTAACCTCTCGCAGAAAATCTTTGATTTTGGCAAAGTTGAATCAGCCAGTGGTAATCGCGTCCGTCAAGAAATCAAACTCAAAAAAGGCATCAGTCAAGAAATCGCCAAACAAATTTCCAAATTGATTCGGGACGAATTCAAAAAGGTACAAGCTTCAATCCAAGGTGATGCTGTGCGGGTTTCTGCCAAATCTAAAGATGACTTACAAGTAGTTATGCAGCGGCTCAAACAAGAAGACTACCCAGTTGCTTTGCAATTTACAAATTATCGTTAAAAGATTCGTAATTCGTAGTTAAAAATTCAATTACGAATTACGAATTACGAATTACGAATTACGAATTATTTTAACCCCGTCCGCCAACACTTTTTTGAAATGCTGGACGCTCAGATAACTGCTTCATATATTTCAACACCTCTGGGTAGGAACTGAGGTCTAGTTTCAGCATGATGGGAATGTAATTCAGAATAGACCCCACTGCCACATCAGCAACAGTGAACTCATTGCCAAGCAAAAAAGGTTGCTTACTGAAAATTTCATTTAACGGAGTCAACAAACGGGGCATTTCCCGCTCCCGGCTTGCTTCTGTAAAAATTCCTGGCCCAAGGGTAGCATTGGCAAACGACACCCATTGGGAAAATAGAGCACGTTCTTGGAGTGAAAGTGGAGTTTTACCGTACTTATCGGCAAGATACAGCAAAATTGCCCCAGATTCCCAAAGCTGAAAATCCCCGTCAACAATTGCTGGAACTTTGCCAACTGGGTTAATTGCCAAATATTCAGGTTTGAGGTGTTCACCAGCCTGCATATCGAGCTTGACGAATTCGTAGGGAACTCCTAGTTCCTCTAAATACCAGTGAACAATTGATGCTCGACTACGAGCACCTCCGTAAAGTTTGAGCATAATTACTTAAAGAACTTTGTGAGTGTGAGAATGCTGTTTAACGTTGTCTTCTTTGGTGACAACTCTAGCGGCATTTAATACCCGCTTGCGCTCAATGGAATACTTAAATTCAGTGTAGTTTGTACCTAAGGGAATTAAAGATTTTGCAGATTCACGACGCTTGTAGGTACGAGCTGCTGCAAATGCCCGTGGTACAAATTCCTCTCCAAACTGAGCCGAATCTGGGAAACCATCTGGCGACAATGGTGAATCGCCATCCAGCACAGATCCCAAAGTTGTTGCATGAGCCAGCTTATAGGAGGTAGGGATACCCTTTAAAAGCGCTTCCAAAGCCGCAGAGGGAATCGGTTCTATAACTTCGATTTGATAAACTTCTCCATCTTCTTTGACGAAGCAGGTTGCCAAACCGATAACAATGTAATCATCGGTTGCTAAATCAGGGGCATTAGGATAGGAAATTGCAGTTGTCATCGGAAAATTTCTCAAAACTTAAAAATTAAATCTAGATACTGGGGCAAGTGGCTCATGAGGCATGGGTTATTCTCCTTGTCTCTCTTGTCCCTATGTCCTCTTTCTCATCTCTAAAGAACCGCTTGTTGGCATTCTACCAATTTGTCGCTCTCACTACTTGACTAGTCTTGGAGATTAACATCTGCTATTTCTGGAATTTACCTTGGGGATGAAGTATTCATGATTAGGTTTGAGGATTAATTGTTTGTTTAGGGCGTAAATTTATCTTGTACCACTGGGTTAAGTTCTCTCTTGAGATGGCTTCTAAGTAACCCTGAATACTTTAAAAATAGTCATAGTGGTAAAACCACCCGTAGACAAAAATTAGAATTTAATTTCAAAAAGCAGGGATTTCAGGCAGGGAAAGATGAATATTCACTCGTTTTTAGCTGACGGTGACCAGCAAAATAACCAATCTAAATATGTCTTAACTAGTACAAATAAATTACCAAAGCAGAGGATAAATGACACAAGCGCATCTACTTTAGGGGATAGCTACTTACGCTCTTGTGCTTTGAGGTTGGCTCAACAAGGAGATTATACAGAGGCGATCGCAACCTTAACCCAACTAATTTCCCGCCATCCCCACAATGCCGTTGATTACAACAACCGAGGGCTGATTTATTTCCAAGGTGGTGAAAGGCAAAAAGCGCTTTTCGACTATAACACCGCCCTCAAACTTAATCCCTATTTGGCTAGTGCTTACAATAATCGGGCAAATTACTACGCAGCTTGTGGAGAATTAGCAGCAGCACTTGCCGACTACGATCAAGCGATTGATTTCAATCCTCGCCATGTCCGGGCGTGGATTAACCGAGGCATTACCTGGCGTGACTTGGGGCAATATGAGGAGGCAATTGAGAATTTTGAGGTAGCACTGCTTTTCGGTCAACTAGAAGGTCACATCTGGGCTGAACGCGGCAGGACTTACCATCTTTGGGGCGACTGGAATTGTGCGATCGCTGATTATCGTCGCGCCCTCACTCAACTGCCCTCTCTCGAAACAACTAGGGACGTTACTGGTTCTCGCTTGCGTTTACAAATCGAAAATTGGCTAAACGATTTGTTATCTCCTGAGCGTCCTATTTGGTAGATTAGCCCTTCTGGGGGATTCAAAATTCAAAATAAATTATTAAATTTTGAATTGGAGTTTAGTGACGCTGTATCGTTAATGACTAATAGATGATAACTACATAGCTATTCAAAAATTAGCTATTAACCATTATTTATTAGCAATAATATAAATTAACACCCGGTTTGTACGTAGCCAGAATCACAAGAAACCTAAATAATCCCAAATTAGCTATTTGTCTTAGGGTGATGACTCTGTTTGTTCATTTTCTCGGCGATCTGGATTCATCAACACGACCCGACGCTGGCTGGGATCAAATCGATATCCTTGTTGTTGCATAATACTTTTAGTTTGCTGAGGATCGAAGTTACGGCTAAATTCCGTCTGCAAATTATTGACATGTCCTTCCATCAGCTTGACTTCAGTACTAATTTCTCGCAACTTTTCTTGCTGTGACCAGTGATAAGGTAAAAGTTGTGTTAAGGCAGATGCTGCAATGGCTGTAATCACAACATTGACCGCTATTTTGGCTGTGCTTTCCAGCGCCATCACCTGGTAAGAACGTTGACGAAGATGCCGCTTTGGTCGAGGAATGACCCGGCGTTTTTGTATAGGTTGTAACGGTGGTCTGGATGGTTGAATCGCGTTCATGATGCTAAAAGATAACCTCGCTTAATGAAGGGAAGCACTGTAAAAGCCCTCTGGCGCTAATTACTGCTTGATTTAGCTGTCATATTACTTCATTTTTTTGAAATAGCTACAAGTGTTGCACCAGTTAAAAAATAACCTGGCTTACGTAAGTGCCAGTTTCGTAGCTACTTATGGCATAAAGCCACAAGCAACTGGAAATTGCACCCCGTACTGCCAGGATTATTAGCTTTTTAACTGTGTCACATCGTAGCGTTATTTGTAAAGTTCTGTGGCTAATCGCCAAGCTAGAACTCCTGGGATCAGTGCCACAACTAGAGCGATGTAGACTTGAGTATCCGAGATGGAAGATATCTGAGCGATGTACAGAGTATCTAAGATAGGCATGGCTGAAAACCTCCTAACCTGAATAGATTTTGAACAGTTCGTTTACTACTTTTCCTTGTTTTGCCAAGATTGTGGAATATCTTGTTACAAGATGCAACAAAAGCAGTTATTAGTCAGTAGCCATTAGTTAATTCTCCATTAGAAAAATTTATAAAAATATGAATTTGTATTTGGGTATCGACTTCGGCACTTCTGGCGCACGCGGTGTGGTGATTGACGAGGAAGCCTCTTGTATTCAGGCTGAGGTACGATATCCCTTCCAGGACTCACCAGGCGCCGTTACGCCAAAAATTTGGCAGGAGGCTTTGTTTGTGCTGGTGGAACAAATACCTGACCAATTGCGGCGAAAAATTAAAGCGATCGCAATTAATGGTACTTCTTCCACCGTCTTGCTGGTCGATGCTGCTGGCAATCCAACAGATGCACCATTGCTGTATAACGATGCGCGGGGATCATTGGTGCTAGAGCATTTGAGGAGTATAGCACCACCTAATCATACCGTGTTGAGTGCCACCTCCAGCCTAGCCAAACTTTTATGGATGAGGCAATTACCCTCTTTTAGTGAAGCTAGATATTTCTTGCATCAAGCAGATTGGCTGGCGTTTCTCTTACATGGACAGTTGGGTATTAGCGATTACCATAATGCTTTAAAGCTGGGTTATGACGTTGAAGAGTTGAAATACCCAGAATGGCTAGAGAAGTTGCAAATACCGATTCAGCTACCCAAAGTTTTACCTCCTGGGACTCCCATTGCCGAATTGCGTCCTGAAATTGCGGATAAATTCGGTTTACGTCGTGATTGTCTGGTGTGTGCAGGTACAACTGATAGTATTGCGGCTTTTCTCGCTAGTGGGGCAAAATTACCTGGTGAAGCCGTGACTTCTCTTGGTTCAACGTTGGTACTAAAGTTGTTAAGTCGTACCCGTGTAGAAGATGCCAGATATGGGATTTACAGCCATCGTCTGGGTGATTTGTGGCTGACTGGGGGTGCTTCTAATACTGGAGGTGCAGTACTAAAGCAATTTTTCACAAACGCTGAGTTAGAAAGCCTTAGCTGTGAGATTGATCCATCAAAAGCTAGCGATTTAGATTATTATCCGTTGTTGAAGGCAGGCGATCGCTTTCCGATTAATGATCCTAACCTCCCCCCACGATTGGAACCACGCCCAGATCATCCAGGGGAATTTTTGCATGGGTTGTTAGAAAGCATTGCCCGCATAGAAGCGCGAGGGTATGAATTATTACAGCAAATGGGCGCAGACAAGTTGAGCCGTGTTTATACTGCTGGCGGTGGCGCGGCGAATGACACTTGGACTGCAATTAGGGCGCGTCATTTGCAAGTTTCTGTAGTAGCGTCAGTGTACACAGAAGCTGCTTACGGGACGGCGCTGTTGGCGATGGGGGACGGAAGAAGGGAGGAACAAGGCTAATTGTGTAACTATCTTTTCATAGATATTTTATAAATCAGTATCTATCCTAGTGACAATCGACATATCTCGGCCGATACTGGGATGATTAGATACCGGACTATAGGATTCCAGGTTCATCATCTGGGCAGCTATTCGGGGATGGGTGCTTCGCCACAAGCGAATGTCATCTATCTCCTTTACTAATTATTGGTGTGATTCTGAGGAGATTAGGAGTAAAAGGTTTTTTAAGAAGGTTTGACCTGCGCGATCGAGATTATCATCTAGGGAAAAGGTGAGGCTGCGGACTTGGATTTGATCGCTTTTAATATCTAGTGGCTGTGTCAAGTCTTTGGGGTATATCAAAAAGGCTTGCTTGCATTTTGTTGTGTTGGCGTAGCTGATCATTTGATAAATATCTGTATTTCCTGCCTGTTCATGGGCTTTATACTTTGTATCCAAAACTGCTATTGTGTTGCCAGTATCAGCATCACACAGTAATATATCTATATTGAAGTGCCGATTCTGACTAATTTCTATTGGATGTTGCTGTTTGAAAAAATAGCCTTGCGGCGTGTTTTTCTTAAGCCATTCTGCAATAAAAAGTTCATATAAATGTGCCATATCAACAAGAAAGGGTAGGGTTTTGTAATTTCCACTTTCATGGCTGGGACTACTATTTTCTAAAAAGAATCGACATAAATTATGTAATAATTCATAGTCTGGATTGAGGCGATTATACTGTCTGGCGATACAATCTTCTGCGCTACAAGGTTGCAGCGTTACTAATCCTTGTAGAGCGTGATAAGCTTTTCGTACTGTTGGTGATACTCTTTCTGAAGATAAACTGCTACGACCAATAATATAAAGTGTCCATACCAGAATTTGATTTTCTTTAATATCAGCCGTATGTTCTTCATAATCGCATTTAAGTTTAACATTCCACGGATTTTTAATTATCTGTTGCACATCTAGCCTTCCCTGCACATAAGAAAGCTGCTGTGTTTTAGGCAAGTAAGTACGATACAATCCTTTGCGGCATCGCTCTAAAACCTGGAGTTTAGACTAAAAGCGATAGGAGAGAACGCAAATCAAAAGAAATTAGAGGTTAAAAATATTATCTTGTCAGCCTTAAAGCATCCTGACCTTTAACAATTATTGTGTAGTATACCTATTCAGAAAACAATACAATAATGATAATCATAAAAAGGGTGGGAGAGAAACGAGCGTCGCTCGTTTCTCTCCCACCTCCCCCTATTCGATTATCATTATCAAATAG
>NZ_WBKL01000068.1:0-3316 GCF_015714705.1 Nostoc sp. NZL
GTAATATTTCTGCTATTATTTCATCAGTCTTGCCATCCGCAGCCATTAGTAATGTGTGTGCACGCCGAATTTCTCTGGCTTTTGCTGAACCCTTTTTGACTAGAGCCAGTAGTTCTTCCCTCTGTGATTCACTCAGATTAATTTGATACTTTTTGCTCATACACCCTTTTTCCTTCTTCTGCGATCGCTTGTCTGCTTGTGAATACCAATGCATCCACATTGCTATTTAATCACACTTGATTATAACCCCGCAAAATTAATGGGACAGACCACTAGTTTAACGGCACAGATACCCTTCTCTGTTGTTGCCACAAGCAAATATCCTAGTGGACATAGAGCGATCGCATAGACAATGCTGATTCTCTTTCCAGCTTGTTGGTAAGTCTTTGGTGTCATTCCCAGTTGTTTAGGTGCTTTCTCATATAGTTGGCTACTTGAACCATACCCTGTGTCATAAACTGCATGAGCAATTTCCTCTCCTGACTGAAGATGCTGCTTCAATCGTTGGCTACGCAGTGCATCTGCATATTGAAAAGGGGATACGCCAATTATTTGCTTGAATACCTTTTGTAGATAACTGGAACTCATTCCCACCTGAGAGCATAATTCCGAGAGGGTTGGGATGTGATCAACTTGTGCTTCAATATATCGACATGCTGCTAAAACTTTTGCCTTAGCGGGATTTAGAAATTTTTCAGATTGTGGCTGACAGCGCTTACAAGGTCGAAAACCTGCGTTTTCAGCTTCTTGTGCCGACTGGAAGAAACAAACTTGATTGCGATTCGGTCTGCGACTAGGGCAAATAGGTCGGCAATAAACGCCTGTAGAGTGAACACCGTAGAAAAACTTACCTTCAAAAGTGGGATCTCGATTGAGAACTGCTTGCCAAAGAGTTTCTTCCAAAACTGATATCTGTTGTAATTGCATTTATGTCTCCTTGGACGTATTACAAAGTATCCACTGGGAAATACCCATCATTAATTCCTATATGTTGGTAACTCTATTTATTCTTTAGATAAAACTAGATTAAATGTATTGATAAACTACTTTCTATCTGATTATTGCGATCAAATGTGACAAAGTGTCGTTGATCACTATTTACAACTAACTTTTTTGTCACATGATTCTCCCTCTGGCAAATCGTTCACCCGATTGGGTGAATGCGATCGCCTCATCAGGAACTACTCTGAAAGAAGGTGCAGTTTTGATTCTGTTAGCGATTATGCCCACAAAATAAAAACTGTTAAATTGCTTATTCTAGCTTTTAATTGTAAATCAATAGCTTGTGTATCAAAGGGTCAAAGAGTGGATGAAACCGTTGTAAAATCGCTGTATACACCAAATTGCCAGCAAGAGGCTTTTAACCTGCTCTCAAAAGTTGCTGTCAATTTACCAGGAATAATTTTCCAAGTTCTGCAACAGCAGGATGGTTCTGTGTTTATCCCTTATGTCAGTTCTGGTTGTGAATATTTGTATGAAATAGAACCAGAAACTATACAGGCAGATTTCCAGGTGCTATACAAACTGATTCATCCGCTGGATGTGAAAGCCTTTGCTGAATCTATAGCTGTTTGTAGTACAAATTTTACACCTTGGCATTGGGAAGGTCGCATCATTACACCTAGTGGCAAACTTAAATGGATTCAAGGTACTTCGCAACCAGAACTACAACCTAACGGCGATTTTCTTTGGAATGGCTTGGTCATGGATATTACAGACCGAAAACAAACCCAAGAAAAGTTGCAAGAGACTGAGGCGCGGTATCAAGCAATTTTGGATGCTATCCCCGATTTGATGTTTCGCATTAGCCGCGATGGCGAGTATCTAGATTTGAAAAGTGAGGGAGCAAATATCACTCTTTCGAGAGAAGAAATAGTTGGGAAACATGTACAGGAGTTATTGCCTAGTGATGTTGCCGCAATTAGCCTGGAAGCGATCGCTAAAACTTTAGATTCTGGAACTTTGCAAACTTGCGAATACCAACTACCAACGCCTTTGGGAGCCAGAGATTATGAGACGCGGTTGGTAGTGAGTGGTCAAGATGAAATACTAGCAATTGTCCGAGACATCACAGAACGCAAACAAGCGGAAGCTGCTTTACAAAATCTTGCCCAAAAATTTGCTAAAGCTTTTAGTTGCAGCCCCGATTCAATTACCATTAGCACACTCCAGGAAGGACGCTTCATCGAAGTTAACGATAGCTTTGTAGAACTCTCAGGTTATGAGCGAGATGAGGCGATTGGTAAAACTTCTTTTGAGTTAAATCTTTGGATACACGATCGCGATCGCCTGAATTTGTTGCAGAATTTACAAGCTACAGGAGTTGTTCGCAACCTGGAATTTGAATTCCGGCAAAAGTCTGGCAAGATAATCACAACACTGCTTTCAGCCGAAGTCATTGATTTGGATGGTATTCCTTCGATCCTAGCCGTCCATCACGACATTACAGAACGCAAGCAAGTGGAAGCGCAATTACGCCTATCAGCAGAACGCGATCGCTTGTTAGCAGAAACCTTAGTGCGAATTCGGTCTTCGCTTAAATTAGAGCAAATTCTCCAAACCACCGTGACGGAAGTCAGGCAATTTCTCCAAGCCGATCGAGTTTTTATTGGTTTAAATAATGCCAATTTAGAAATCAGAACTCTTGCTGAATCAGTAGATCCCAAGTATCCATCAATCTCAGGATGGTCTACTAATGATGAAGCTTATCTAAAAGAATTGCGAAACTTACTAAAAGATAATCTTGTGCGTGTCGTTGAAGACGTAACGCAAGTGGCAGTATCTCCCAAAGTTAAGGCACACTGTCAAAAATTCCAAACGAAAGCTAGTGGTCTGTCTCATTAAATATGATCGGTAAACTCATTCTTAATTTTTCTTCCTTTGCGCCCTTTGCGTCCTTTGCGGTTCGTTTCTCAACCCTCTCAAAATTAATGGGACAGACCACTAGTTTGGCTGTACCAATTATGCTAGGTGACGAATTATTTGGGGCGTTAATTGCCAATCAATGCTCAGGTTCGCGTCATTGGCAACCAATAGAAATTGATTTGTTACAGCAGATGTCAGAACAAGTAGCGATCGCCATTCATCAAAGCCAGATTTACCAAGAATTAGCAGAACTCAACACTAATTTAGAACACCAAGTAGAAGAACGGACAGCACAATTGCAGCAGAAAATGCAAGAAGTTGAAGAATTGCATCGCGTCAAAGATGTAGTTTTGCACACAGTTGCCCATGATTTACGAACTTCGGTGATGGGTAACTTGATGGTGTTAAAGAATTTGTTAAATCAGGGAGTGGGGAGTGGGGAGCAGGGAGC
>NZ_WBKL01000088.1:0-21463 GCF_015714705.1 Nostoc sp. NZL
AGATGAGGGAGATGGGGGGACAAGGGGACAAGGGGACAAGGAGAATAACCATACGCAATGCCCAATGCCCAATGCCCAACTAGACATTTACTGGCTGTTTATTGTCGGCTGATGTGTAACTGTTGCGATCGCTAATTTCAAACTGCGTGATTGATTCTTGACCTGTAATCAATCTTGCTCCGCGATTACGGGTGAAATAGTTCCATGCCCACTGAATGATTACTACTAATTTGTTGTCAAATTCAATTAAGAAGTAGATGTGAATCACTAGCCAAAACAGCCATGCAAAGAAACCTTTCAGCTTGATAAAGCCCAAATCGACTACAGCAGAATTGTGTCCAATCATTGCTAAACTACCATGATCGGTATAAGCAAAGGGTGGCAAATTTTTACCTGCAAGCCGCTGTTGAACTAATGTTGCGACATATTCACCTTCTTGCTTCGCTACAGGTGCAACACCAGGTAGGGGTTTACCATTTTGATGAGAAAAATTTGCTAAGTCGCCAACTACAAAAATATTAGGATGTCCCTTAATACTCAAGTCAGGTTCGACAATAATCCGTCCAGCGCGATCGCACTCAGCACCTGCGTGTTCTGCTAGCACTTTTCCCATTGCTGAAGCTTTCACACCTGCTGCCCATAATACCGTTTTTGAGGCAATTTCTTTAACCTCATCACCTTGTTTGAGGGTAACAATATCATTTTCAATATTCGTTACCAATGTTTTTGTCTGGACAACCACCCCCAAACGCGTCAGGGATGCTTCCGCTTCTTGTGATAACTCTGGTGCAAAGGGTGGCAGAATCCGATCCAGCCCTTCTAATAGCAAAATCTTGGCTTCCGATGTGTCGATGTTGCGGAAATCTTCTTTGAGAGTTTGATTTGCCAATTCTGCGATCGCACCAGCTAACTCTACACCTGTTGGGCCACCACCCACAATTACAAAAGTTAACCAAGCACGGCGTTTTTCTGGATCTGTTTCTTTTTCTGCGGCTTCAAACGCTGTAAAGATCCGGCGACGCATTTCTATAGCATCTTCTACAGTTTTCAAGCCTGGGGCGAATTCTTCCCAGTTATCTTTGCCAAAGTAGGAATGCTTGGCACCTGTGGCGACAATTAACGTATCGTAAGCTATTGCTTCGTCGCCCACAATTACTTCTTGCGCTTCTGGATCAATATTATTCACCTCTCCCAACAGCACTTTCGTATTCTTGCTCTTGCTTAATACAGAACGCAGCGGCGAAGAAATATCCGCAGGAGATAGGGCACCTGTAGCAACTTGGTATAAGAGGGGTTGAAATAGATGAAAGTTACGTTTATCAATCAGAGTAACGTTGACTGCCGCCTTGGCAAGTGTTTTGGCTGCATAAAGTCCACCAAAACCACCGCCAACAATAACTACTTGATGAGGTGGATTATTGTCAAGTAAATTTACCATAAGAAATATTATCCTGTATTCCGACTATTGTAACTATTCTTAACAAATTTGTATCAAACTTGTCATCATATATTTTGTATTGCTCTTTACATTTGATGAATGATTAAAGTAATTAAAACGACAGGAGAAACAGAAATTTTCAACATAGAAGTTCAGACAATAAGAGTTTGGAATCTTTAAATTAATCTTTGCTTATGTAAATTTATCAAAGGTTAATGTAGGATTTATGCAAATTTACTCAGAAGTATTTGATTCTGGTGTTTGTCTCAAACGTGGTGAATGAGTTCGCCGCCAACGGTTAAAGCCATAGACAAGAGCAACAAAAATTAACAAATAGGGACTGTAAACTATTAACCAAATACCCAGCTTGAGTAAGCCAACGGAAAATGAACTAAGGGAGTGGGTGGATTTGTTCCAAGTCTCCTGAACTTGCAAACCAAAGGCAGGTTGTGAAGTGGTGCTAGAAACTGCTGCTGCTAGGTTCAGCGTAATAGTGGAATATGCAACTTGATTTTGTAAGCTTTTTAGTTGGGCATTAATTTGTTCTATCGTTTGTCGGACATTACTTAATTCTTGGGCAACACTGAGGACATCTCTAACAGAACCCGCCCGATCCATAATTTTTTGCAAATTGGCTTCAGTTTTCTGCAAATTTGTTAATCTAGCTTGAAAATCCACTAAGCGATCGCCCACATCTTCGGCAGTGATATTACGACTCTCAACAGTGCCCAATTTAGCTAGTTCTTCCAGGGTAGATTCCAGTCGGTTCTCTGGTAACCGCAATTGTATTGTTGCTGTGTGACGCGGGTTGTCGTTTTTGGGTTGTTGTTGTTTCAACCCGATCAAATCCCCTTGCTGTTTATTGATAATTTGCGAAACAGCATCAACAGTCTGATCTACAGAGTTGACAGTCAAAGAGATTGCTGCCTTTTTAATGAGTTGCGGACGAGAACGAGTTATTGGTGCAGCTTCCGCCTTTTCGGAAATACTGCCTTCATTAGCAGGTGCCATTGCTTGATTTGCTGCGCCATCGGCTGCCATTGGAGGCAAAGCCGGACGACTTGTTGACTGATCCGAAGAGGCACAACTAGTGAAAATCAACCCTCCTAATAACGCACTTACAAATAAAGCAGATGTGCGCGGTAATTTCGTTGAAGCGGACATAATCTACCCCTAGATGGATGAAGTTAACCCCAGTATTGCTGAAGTAAAACTCAAAGCCTGTATTGTTGCGATTTATGTAACAGGGTCAAAGTAATTCGTAATTCGTAATTCGTAATTACTAATGACGCTCTTTACGTTCGCGCAGTATGTTGCAGACAGACGCTGAGACGCTACGCGTAGCTTGCTTCTTTGCGGGAGTACGTGGACTCTTTCTTTGGGCTGCGCTAACGTAATCACGTTATGGATGGGGATTTAGACACACCCGTAACGGCACGACCCATAGAGTCTGAACCTTGGTTTAATTACGAATTACGAATTACGAATTACGAATTTTTAATGGTTGACAGTTCATCTGTGGTTACTCAATTTGAGGTACAATCGTAAGCCTGCCAATAAATGACGATGCTTGCTGACAGGAGATGCTTCTATGGCCCGGATGTACTATGACGAAGATGCCAATTTAGACCTTTTGGCTGGAAAAACTATTGCTATCATCGGCTATGGTTCTCAAGGTCATGCCCACGCTCTCAATCTCAAAGATAGTGGTTTGAATGTGATTGTGGGACTATATCCGGGTAGTAAGTCAGTAGCAAAAGCTGAAGCTGCTGGGTTAACTGTGAAGAATGTTGCAGATGCTGCCAATGCTGCTGATTTCATCATGATTTTGTTACCTGATGAAGTCCAAAAAACGATTTACAAAAACGAGATTGAACCCAATCTACAAGAAGGGAATGTGTTAGCCTTCGCCCACGGTTTCAATATTCACTTTGGGCAAGTTGTACCACCGGCTAACGTAGATGTGGTGATGGTAGCACCAAAAGGGCCAGGGCATTTAGTACGACGGACTTATGAACAGGGTGAAGGCGTACCAGCACTGTTTGCAGTTTATCAAGATGCCAGTGGTCAGGCACGCGATCGCGCGATGGCTTATGCTAGAGGTATCGGTGGTACTCGCGCTGGTGTTCTTGAAACTACTTTCCGCGAAGAAACCGAAACAGATTTATTTGGCGAACAAGCCGTATTGTGCGGTGGTTTGAGTGCTTTAATCAAAGCTGGATTTGAAACTTTGGTAGAAGCTGGCTATCAACCAGAATTGGCTTATTTTGAATGTCTGCATGAAGTCAAGCTGATTGTTGACTTGGTTGTAGAAGGCGGTTTAGCCAAAATGCGCGACAGCATTTCTAACACAGCTGAATATGGCGATTATACCCGTGGCCCGCGGATTGTTACCGAACAAACCAAAGCTGAAATGCAAAAGATTCTCAGCGAAATTCAATCTGGGCAATTTGCACGGGAATTTGTTTTAGAAAACCAAGCTGGTAAACCAGGATTTACCGCCATGCGTCGCAAAGAAGCTGAACACAAAATTGAAGAAGTCGGCAAAGATTTACGCGCTATGTTTAGCTGGTTGAAAAAAGCTTAAGCAAAACAGAAAGTAACCCGTAGGGGCACGGCATGCCGTGCCCCTAAACCTTGCGATATAACGTTGTACCGGATCTGAGTGGGAACCTCTATCCAATTTTTTCTCCCCCTGCTTCCCCTGCTCCCCCTGCCTTCCAAAACGATTGATTATTTTTTTAGTTGGAAGTCCCTTACCACCCCATTGTTCCTGGGCTACCTTTAAATGGCCCGACAATATCAGCAGTAATCCATCCCCCATAAAAATCACCAGGTTGAGACATAACTAGCTCATCATTTACATAGCAAGCATCCATTAAACTAGGGTAAAAAGCATAGTATTCTTGAATCGTTACAAAATCAGGTGTGGGTTCAATATATCGCCAAGCAGCGTTATTTATATACTTATCACCGATGCTGATATCATAATATTGACACTTACCTTTCCATTCACACCAAGTTTTTTTAGGTGTTTCTATTAGATATTCTAGTTTAATATCTTCAGAAGGAAGGTAATAAACCGGAGGATGGCTAGTTTCTAAAACTCTTTTAGCTTTAGTTGTTTCTGCTAAAACAATACCATTACAAATTATCCGAATTGATTTGTTGCTATCTTCTAAGCGAGCCGGACGAGGATAATCCCAAACTGATTCTTGACCGGGTTCTGGTGGGATTCGATTTGGTCGCATTCTCAACAATCTCCTTTCAAATCTTGAACAATTCTAAAACCAGCGTGTTGATAAAAGTAGGGACGAAACCAGTTTCGATAAGTTGGTAATGCCATTGAACCATTAGTAGCCCAAGAACCACCGAGCATCATCTGATGTTTATCATCAAAAAACGGTGCTGCTTGATCTTCGTAAAGCGGATGAGGTTCAAATCCTGGTAGGGCGTTGAATGTGTCCCCCAACCATTCCCAGACGTTTCCTCTAAGATCGGAAAGCCCAGAAGCGGTATTAGCTGGTTTGAACATTCCCACTGGGCTGGGGGAAATGAATTGTAAGTTGAGATTATAGTTAGTTGATAACTGGTTATCCTCAGAGGTAAGTAAGGCTTGATTCCATTCGGCTTCAGTCAGCAAGCGAATGTCTGAGCCTTGAGAACGACAAAATGCGATCGCTTCGTAGTAATTTACTTCTACAGGCCAGTCTAGGGGTAAGTCTATTTCGTCGAATGTGGCTCGATAGCGGTAGCCATCTTGGAAAGGTATCCAGAATTTGGGATGTTGGACGTTGTAGAGTTGCTTCCAATCCCAAGATTCAGCATTCCAGTAGTCTTGATTATTGTAACCACCAGCTTGAACAAATTTCAGATATTCGCCGTTAGTGATTAGATATTGACTAGCTAAAAACGGTTTCACTTCAACAGTGCGATCGCCATATTCGCTATCCCAACCAAATGTAAGATCATCCTTGGGTTTTCCTAGTTTCACCACACCACCTAGAACCCGGCGCATTTCATTATTGGGAATCTTCGCGTTGCTAGGTGCATAATTCCAGCCTTGGGGACGTTTTAAGCGATCGGTAGGCAATTGACGCACCAGCATCGATGAGGTTTCAAAGTGAATCCGACTATGTTCTATTCCCATCAGCAAAGCCCAGAAGGGATGCTGTTGATGAATCGGCAGATCCAGGGGAGTATTTTGAATAACTTTTGCGATCGCCTCTTTTGCCTTGTCTCGATATTGCCAAACTTTTTCGACATCAGGCCAGCTAACCCCTTGCATAGCTGCGTCGAGTTCTGTAGGTGTTTGTGGATCAACTCCGATTTCAAATAGGGTTTCGTATTCTGAATCAATTCCAGCTTTGATTAAACCAACGCGAATTAATTTATTGATGAAAAAAACAGCGGAGTGACCAAGATAAAAAATTATACGGTTTCTTAAAGGATCGGGGTTAAGATAAAAAGTTTCTTCCCCAACCAAACTTTTCATGAGTGTTTCTTCAAGTTCCCAAGAATTCTCAAAGTAGTTGAGTAGGTTTTGTGAACTGCAATCATTGAGTGTGGGGACTTGACTTGATGTCAGTTTATTTATCGTTGGAACTAAAGCCATGATATTTTTGACAGAACATTCATCAGACAAATTACATAAACTACGACTTCTTATAAAAAAAAGTTTTGTTCATCATATTTTGTCTTGTGTCGTTATGATCAGACAATCTGCTCAATTTGTAAATAGATAAAAGGTATAGTTTAAATTAATTGTTTAAATTACTTTAATTACGGCTTGCCAAAATAATATAAATAATGTAGCAACGTTGTTCAACAGGTACAGGCAAGGTTAAAACATTTATTAACTGTCTTATTGCTATCAAGTTAAGATTGCAACTAATTAGAGAAGCATACGGCGATGCCTTCACAGTAGGCATCGCGGATTTTAGATTTTATCTAATCTAAAATCCCAAATCGAGTTACCGATTCACCGCCGCAGCTTCCCGTGCTGCTGCTGCTTGATCTGGGTGGATACCCAAGCGAGTGAGATTAATCCGACCTTTGTTATCAATTTCGCGCACTTTGATAATCACTTCATCGCCCACCGCTACTTCATCTTCAACTTTGCCAACGCGGTAGTCAGCTAGTTGTGAGATGTGGATCATCCCTTCTTTTCCAGGCAGAAATTCCACAAATGCACCTATCGGGATAATCCGAGTAATGCGTCCTGCGTAGACATCCCCTTCGTGTAACTTGCGGGTCATGCCTTGGATAATGTTTCTGGCTCTCTTCGCCTTGTTCTCATCCACAGCGGAAATTGTTACGGTGCCATCATCTTCGATGTCAATTTTTGCACCAGTTTCCTCTGTGATCCCCTTAATCGTCTTGCCTCCAGGCCCAATTACCAGACCAATCATGTCTGAATCAATCTTGATTGTTAACAGACGTGGGGCATAAGCTGAGGTTTCAGTCCGTGGCGTGTCAATGCAGGCGAGCATTTTCTCCAGAATGTGTAACCGGGCTGTTTTAGCTTGGTGAACGGCTTGGGAAATAACCTCCAACGACAAACCGGAGATTTTCATATCCATTTGCAGGGCGGTAATTCCGGTATCTGTACCAGCAACTTTGAAGTCCATGTCGCCCAAAAAGTCTTCAATGCCCTGAATATCGGTGAGGATTCGCACTTCGTCCCCATCCTTAATCAGACCCATTGCCGCACCACTGACGGGTTTGAGAATTGGTACACCAGCATCCATCAGGGCGAGGGTGGAACCGCACACTGAACCCATTGAGGTGGAACCGTTGGAGGAAAGTACTTCCGATACGATGCGAATAACGTAGGGAAATTGTTCTTTTGACGGTAGCACAGGTAGTAGCGCTCGTTCTGCTAATGCCCCGTGACCAATTTCGCGCCTTCCTGGGGCCCGCATTGGCTTGGTTTCCCCAACCGAGAAAGGCGGGAAGTTGTAATGATGCAGATAACGCTTGTGCTGATCTAGCTGCATGTCATCGTTAAGGTTTTGAGCATCCCCAGGTGTACCCAGAGTACAAGTGGATAATACCTGAGTTAGTTCCCGGTTAAATAAACCGCTACCGTGGACTCGCTTTGGTAAGACATCAACTAAACAAGAAATGGGACGCACTTGATCGAGTTTACGACCATCAACGCGGACGTTATCTTCAATGATTTGTCGCCGCATGAAGTGTTTGGTAATATCTTTAAAAGTGTTACCAAGTGCCTTCTTATTTGCAGTTGCGGCAACTCGAATTGGGTCTTCTTCTGGCAGTTCGGTAATCGTCGCGGCAATTTCATCCTTGACGACATCCAAAGCTGCATCGCGTTGGGGTTTGGTGAAGCTAAATTGAGACAGGATTTTCTTAATCTCGCCGCTAGCGCGATCGCGGATATAATTTTCCAGAGTCTGGTCTACTTCTGGTGGTGCTTCTTGCACTATTACCAAACCCAGTTCTGCGATTAAATCTTGCTGTGCTTTGATTAAGTCCCGCACTGCTTCATAACCAAAGTCAATCGCCTCGATAATATCTCGCTCTGGCAACTGATTGGCTCCCGCCTCCACCATGATTACGCCATGTGGTGAACCTGCTACTACCAGATCCAAGTCTCCAGCTTCAGTTTCTGCATAAGTGGGGTTAATAATGAAATCATCTCCCACTAAACCAACCCGCACTGCTGCCATTGGCCCATTAAAAGGAATTTGGGCAATCAGGGTAGCGATTGAAGCGCCTGTAACTGCTAACACATCGGGTGGAACTAACTCGTCCATCGACAGCGTTAAGGCAATAATTTGCAGGTCATCCCGTAGCCATGAAGGGAACAGGGGACGCATGGGGCGGTCTATAAGACGGCTAGTGAGAATTGTTTTTTCTGGTGGACGGCCTTCTCGGCGCATGATCCCTCCGGGAATCCTACCAGCGGCATATAGCCTTTCTTCGTAATCTACTGTGAGTGGAAGAAAATCAATGCCTTCTCTGGCTTGCGATCGCGTAGCCGTCACTAAAACGGATGTATCCCCTGATTCTATCAAAACCGACCCACCAGCCTGGGGAGCTAGTAGGCCTACTTTCAGCCGAATATCCCTTCCATCGAAGGATATTGACTTATCAACTTCTGCCATTCAGTTATTTTTCCTTCTCTTTCGCTATTCTCTTTCTGTGGCAATCCTAACATTTATGCACTATGACTGACTTCTAGTACATACAAAGATAGATAAGTAGTTCAACCTAAAGCACGATACATCATCAGCGCGTCTACCACTTGTTCATCCCCTAGCTTCGCCGCACGCGGAATGCGCCCAATGATCTCAAATCCTAACGACTGCCAAAGTGTAATTGAAGGTATATTAGTTTCAAAGACCAAATTGAACATTACTGCTTCGTAGCCCAGGTTTGTTGCTATTAAGAGCATTGCTTCTCCCATGAACCGCCCGATCCCCTGACCGCGTAACTCAGGTTGTACAATAAAACCAGCGTTGCAAATATGGCAACACCGACCGGGAAAGTTTGGTTTTAAATAAAACGCCCCTAATATTTCTTTTGGCTTGTGTGTATCATCTTGAACAGATGTCCTGACAACAAAGGCATCCTTACTCAACCAGTAAGCTGAAAATTCTGCCTGAGATAGAGGTTGCTTTTGGGGATAAGTTTTACCTTCAACAATTACAACATTGAGTAATGTTCTTACAACCTCCTGTTCTTGAGGATGTATATAATCTAGTTCAACTATTATGCTGCTTTTTAAAACTTGAACAATAGGAAAATCCATTAATTAATAATATTTATGCGAATTGACTGCTGAAATAATTATTATATGCAACGATTGCCGTAAAAATATTTGGAAAGAATCTAAAAAGTAGAATATTGACGATTTAAATTCTTTAATTTTGGGAAAATCTAAGTAGTTAGCAAATGGCGATTTTACACTGTAATTGGTTACTAAAAAATCAAACTGGTAGTTTATTTATTTGGGGAGAAACTTGGCGATCGCCACGAGTGAATTTCGAGTCTAATGGATCTGGAGATATAGCACTACATCCATTGGCAATGACATCGGTTGAGTTGAGCGAGTGGCTGCGATCGCAGAACATGGCAATTACCAACTTCATCCAGCAACCTCAAGTTGCGATGCCTGCGGCGGGCAAAGCCATCGCAACTACTGGGCGAACGCGCAAAGCGGCCAGTGCCACTGAGATCAGTTTACCAACGCACTCTCAAATCATTGCCCTACCAACTTATATAGAAGGTAGTGATAAAGGAACAACAGCGATTTTCCCTGTACATTCTGCCAGCTTGGGGGAGGATACAGACTCCCCGCAATATTTGCAACCGTGGCGAGTTGAAGGTTTTTGTCTCAACGCCAGCAAAGCAGTAAAATTTCTCGCCGCGATTCCCCTAAATGCTGCTAAAGGTGAAGATGCTTTTTTGGGTGGAGATTTACGCTTTTGGTCGCAGATTGCCCGATGGAGTTTAGATTTAATCTCACGTTGTAAGTTTTTACCAACAATTGACCGACAATCAGATGGTGCATTTGCTGCTAAGTGGCGAGTACTTCTAGATAGTGCTGTAGATGGAACCCGCCTAGAAAGATTTTCTGGGAATATACCGTTGGTTTGTCGCACTTATCAAGAGGAAGTGGGGACTGGGGAGGAGTTTCCCCAATCCCTACTTTATGTAGACTTTCCCACAGAACCTCAAGAATTACTTTTGGGATTTCTCAACAGTACGATAGATGCCCAAGTGCGAGAAATGATGGGTTCTCAACCTCCAATGGAAGCTAAGGCGATTGCATCTTTACCGTCTGGGGTGCGACAGTGGTTGCAAGCCTTAACTAGTGCATCTCATATAGTCAATGCAGATGCAATTGAAGTGGAAAGGCTGGAAGCGGCATTGAAGGCTTGGACTATGCCGCTACAATACCAATTAACTCTTAAAAGTCTATTTCGTACCTGTTTTCAACTGCGTTCTCCAGAGTCTGGCGAAACAGATTGGACATTGGCGTATTTTTTGCAAGCGGCTGACAATCCTGAGTTTTTGGTGGATGCGGCAACTATTTGGAACAATCCAGTTGAACGATTGGTTTATGAAAATCGGACAATTGAGCAACCACAGGAAACATTTTTGCGAGGTTTGGGGCTAGCTTCCAGATTATATCCAGCGATCGCACCCAGTTTTGAAACCGAATATCCCCAATTTTCTCGGATCACCCCTATGCAAGCTTATGAGTTTATCAAAGCTGTAGCTTGGAGGTTAGAAGACAGTGGTTTAGGGGTAATTTTGCCTTCCAGTTTAGCGAACCGCGAAGGATGGGCGAACCGTTTGGGTTTGAAAATTACTGCTGAAACCCCAAAGAAAAAGCAGGGGCGTTTAGGGTTGCAGAGTCTACTAAATTTCCAATGGCAATTGGCAATTGGTGGACAAACTATTTCCAAAGCCGAGTTTGATAAACTTGTGGCTTTAAATAGTCCGCTAGTGGAAATTAACGGCGAGTGGGTGGAATTGCGGCCTCAAGACATTAAGACAGCCCAAACTTTTTTTACCACTCGCAAAGATCAAATGGCGCTTTCCCTGGAAGATGCCTTGCGTTTCAGTACAGGGGATACCCAGGTAATTGAAAAATTACCAGTGGTTAGCTTTGAGGCATCTGGGGCATTGCAAGAGTTAATTGGGGCACTAAACAATAATCAAGCGATCGCACCTTTACCGACACCAAAAGGCTTTACAGGGCAGTTGCGACCTTATCAAGAACGTGGTGCTGCTTGGCTATCCTTCTTGGAACGTTGGGGCTTGGGTGCGTGTCTCGCCGACGATATGGGACTCGGTAAATGCGTAGCGAATGATACTTTAGTAAATATAAATGGACTGTTACGCACAGCAGAGACAATCTGGACAACTCACGCTGGAGAAACAGAATTTGACGGCGAAGGATTTTGGGCTAACCCTACAGAGCAATTACTAGTTAATTCCATAGATGAAAAAACTGGCAAAATTGTCCAGGCTAATGTTAGGCGGTTGTATCGGCAGCAAGTCTGCGAGAAATTACGAAAAATTACCTTAGAAGACGGTAATAGTATCACTATCACTCATCGTCACAAGCTGCTAACAAGTAAAGGTTGGACAAATAACTTACAGGTGGGTGATTACGTTTGTGTACCAGGTAAAACGCTTTGGAATGGGCAACCACAAGACCCTGATTTAGTCAAGTTTCTTGCTTGGCAGATTGCTGAAGGGCATGAACTACCCGATGTGGGAAGAATCACAATATCCCAAAAAGACACCAAAGTATTAGAGGATTTACTCCATATTTGCCAACGTATTAAAGAGCGCTATAACCTCAAAATTAACAGCCCTAATATCTCTACCTTCCCTAACAGAGTTGCTTCTCTTCGAGTTAATAGCCAAGCCTATCGGGAATTCTTAGAAGCTAAAGGTTATGTTTGGGGTAAACTATCGGCAGAAAAATCTATTCCGCCCTTCATTATGCAGGCAGACTTGGATAGTGTGCGGATATTTTTACAAAACTATTTTGATGCTGAATCTGCTGTTGTTTTGAGTATGGGAAGTATCGAAATTGCTACAGCCTCAGCTTTACTGATTCAGCAACTTTCGGCACTACTGCGTCGTTTCGGTATTTGGTTGCGAATATCGCCCAAACTGAAGTGTGCCACTAATGGAACTCGTACTTTACGCACTTACTATATTGGTGTAATTGGAGGGAATTCTGCCCGCAGATTTCTCCAAGAAATTGGTTTTAATAACTCAGAGAAACAGAGTAAATTAGAGCAAATTTGTCAACTGGTCAGCAACACAAATATTGAAGGAATTCCTGCTTCTGATATTGTTACTCAAGCAGTCAGAGTAACGGGACTACCGTTGCGGCATTTTGGGATGCACAACACTGTTTATATTAATGGTTCACAGCAATTTTCTAGAGATAGTTTACAGCGAGTAATAGCTGGTATGAGCCGCATGATTAGTGGAGAAGCCCAAGAACAGTATCAGCTACTAAAACCTTCCAAGTGGACAACTCAAACCCTGACAGCATATAGCAACCTAGATGTAGAACTGTTGAGCTTAACAAGACAGTCTTTGCAATGTCTCCTCGACCAAGAGGTATTTTATTGCCGGATAGAATCAATAGAAGAGATAGATTATGATGGATGGGTTTATGACTTTGAAGTTAGCGAACATCATAATTTTGTAGCTAACAATATTATTTGCCATAACACTGTCCAATTCATTGCTTTTCTGCTGCACTTAAAAGAACAGGACGCACTAGAAAATCCTACACTGCTAGTTTGTCCAACTTCGGTTTTAGGTAACTGGGAAAGGGAAGTCAATAAATTTGCACCAAGTCTGAAAATTTTGCAATATCACGGTGACAAACGTCCAAAAGGAAAAGCGTTTTTAGAATCAGTGAAAAAGCACGATTTAATCGTTACCAGCTACTCACTTCTTCATCGAGATATCAAGTCATTGCAAAGTGTATCTTGGCAGATAATAGTTTTAGATGAAGCCCAGAATGTGAAAAATCCAGAGGCGAAGCAGTCAAAAGCAGTGCGGGAATTAGAAGCAACATTTCGCATTGCATTGACGGGGACACCCGTAGAAAATAGACTGCAAGAACTCTGGTCTATTTTGGATTTTCTCAATCCTGGCTATTTAGGCAATAAGCAATTTTTTCAGCGGCGGTTTGCCATGCCAATTGAAAAGTATGGTGATACGGCTTCTTTGACTCAATTACGCTCATTAGTTCAACCATTTATACTGCGGCGATTGAAAAGCGATCGCGACATCATTCAAGATTTACCAGATAAGCAAGAAATGACCGTATTTTGCGGTCTAACTGGTGAACAAGCTGCACTTTATCAACAAGTTGTAGAACAATCTTTAGTAGAGATAGAATCTGCGGAAGGATTGCAACGTCGGGGGATGATTTTGGCTTTGCTAATCAAACTCAAACAAATCTGCAATCACCCAGCCCAATATTTGAAACAGGCGACATTAGAGCAACATAATTCAGCCAAACTTCTGCGGCTAGAAGAAATGTTAGAAGAAGTCTTAGCAGAAGGCGATAGAGCTTTAATATTCACACAATTTGCTGAGTGGGGTAAGTTACTTAAACCCTATTTAGAAAAACAGCTAGGGCGAGAAATATTCTTTTTATATGGTAGCACCAGTAAAAAACAACGAGAGGAAATGATCGACCGTTTTCAACATGACCCTCAAGGGCCGCCAATTATGATTCTTTCTCTGAAAGCGGGTGGAGTCGGACTGAATTTAACACGAGCAAATCATGTATTCCACTTTGATAGATGGTGGAACCCAGCCGTGGAAAATCAAGCCACAGATAGAGTATTTCGGATTGGTCAAACCCGGAATGTACAAGTACATAAATTTGTTTGCACAGGCACTTTAGAAGAAAAAATTCATGACATGATTGAGAGTAAAAAACAACTAGCTGAACAAGTTGTAGGTGCTGGTGAAGAATGGTTGACTGAACTGGATACAGATCAACTTCGTAACTTACTAATACTCGATCGCAGTGCAGTAATTGACGATGATGCAGAATAAGTTCGTAGTAAGGACTTTAGTCCTTAATTTGAGCGCTAAAGCACTCACTACAAACTTCACAAAATTAATGGGACAGACCAGTAGATTAAATATGCGATATTGAAAAATATCACTACTTCTTCTTTACCCTGTGCCATCATGTCGAATCACTTTGCCCACGGTTATGCATTGTTAATTGGGGTTGGCAGAACAGCCGAATCTCGATATTCATTGCCTGTCACAGTTAAAGATGTACAAGCCCTGAAAACAGTGTTAACCGATCCAAACTTGTGTGCCTATCTGGATGATTCCGAACATATTCGCTTATTGCAGAATGAACAGACAACGCGCAGCGCAATTTTAGATAGATTAACGTGGTTAAAGGAAAAGGCTGCTGATAAAGATGCAACAATTGTAGTTTTTTACTCTGGTCATGGGTGCTTTGACTTATCAAGTCAATCTTATTATTTACTTCAACATGATTTCAAATCCACAGATATTGCTAACACCGCCCTATCTGCCCAAGAATTTACTCAAGCTTTGCGGCAGATTCAAGCAAAGCGGTTGTGGGTGGTAATTGATAGTTGTCATGCAGAAGGTATGGCTACTTCTAAAGGCGAACTACCTGCTGATTTTATCGCTACGGCATTGCCCAAGGGCGTAGTCGATGCCTTGAAGCAGGGCGAAGGACGGGCGGTGTTTACGTCCTCCAGAGGCAATCAGGTTTCTTGGATACGTCCTGATGGAACTATGAGTCTCTATACTTATCATCTAATTGAGGCATTGCGGGGAGCGGCTAATCAACCAGGGGATTCCAAAGTTATGCTCTCAAATCTGATTAATCATTTGGGTAAAACCGTTCCAGAGAGCGCCAGAACCCAACGTCAGGCAGAACAGACTCCGTTTTTTGATACGGCAATGGAAGATTTTCCTATTGCCATGCTGCGGGGAGGGAAAGGACTGCCAAACTCAACCCCAGTCGCAGATTTGCCTAGAGTGATGAGCAATCAAGAGGTTGTAACACCTGCATTGGCAATGGCACGTCGTTCATTAGCAATTTTAGAAGAGCAGGCTGCTGGATTTGGTAAGCTGCAAATGCCAGGTCATCTGAGAATTGAGCTAGAAGAAAAACGTCAAGAAGTGGCAAATCTTGAAGCTAGACTGCAAAAATCAGAGTAAGTAATTCCCACAAGCTGCTATGGAAGATCAAACAAACCTCGAACAAATGCTTTCTACCGCCCGTATGATACTGACGGTGTTGGAACAGCAGGCGGCAGGCTATACCAACTTGACTATTCCGGCTCATCTGAAGGTGCAACTAGACGAGAAACGCCAGGAAGTTACTAGCCTAGAGGCGCGATTAAGCCAATTACAGGGAAAGCGCTCAGAAAATTTGCCCGATAACCTGCCCCGCTATAACGATGTGTTTGTGGGACGAAAACAAGAAATCGCCCGTTGTTTGGACGCACTTTCACCAGAGGAACGCGGTTGGGGTGTGACGATCGATGGTATTGGTGGTATGGGCAAAACGGCGTTAGCGCTGGAGGTAGCACACTTAGCCCGTAAGCAAGCCTTGTTTGATGCCTACCTGTTTGTTTCTGCCAAGACTACTAGGCTTTCAACTGAAGGAGTCCGGCAAGAAACCCTTGCCCTGTCTTCTCTCGATAGCTTCTGCCGGGAATTTGCCAAGGAGTTAAAACAGACAGACATTGTGAAAATGACTGATGCCACAGAACGCCGCCGCGCCCTTCTCGATGCCCTGCGAGGACGGCGTACCCTGTTGATTTGGGACAACTTGGAAACTCTGAATGCAGAAGAACGCGATATGATTGCCGAGTTTTTGCGGAAACTGCCCACCCCCAACAAAGCGATAATCACCAGCCGCCGCCGCACTGGGGAAAGCGCTGTCACCATCCGCTTAGATCGTCTCTTAGAGGCAGAAGCTTTGGAATTAATGACAGAGAAGGGAAGATCGCACCCTCGTCTAGCCCAGGAACTAAACGCCACAAAGCCAGAGATATTGACCTCTTTATATGAAGCGTCTGGTGGCAACCCCCTAGCGCTAGATTGGACATTGGGACAGGTGGCACACAAAGGCTACTCCATCAGTGATGCCCTAGAGCGGTTGCGTAATGCCGCCAAATCTCCCGATCTCTACGGGTTTCTGTTTGCCGATGCCGCCGAAACTCTCTCTGCAAATGATCGCACTGTGTTATGTGCCCTGGTTGTATTCCTGATACCAGCAAAAATCACAGTACTGGTAGATGCTACGGATTTAGCCATCACCGAGATCCAAGTTTCTTTAGAGCGTTTGGTAACTCTATCTTTGGTAAATGACTTGGATGGAGAAAGGTTTGGACTGCACCCCCTCACTCGCACATATATCTTGGCAGCTGTGGACGGAACAGATACCGTTGGGACTGCACCGCTAAATGGAATTCGGTTTGACTCTGCTGCACAACGCAAAGTTCTGCACTACTGGGTAAACTTTGCCCAGAAGTACGGAGGTGAGGGCAAAGATGTCTATCAAACCCATGACAAGCTGGAAACCGAGTGGCAGAATCTAGAAGGCGTGGCGACAACCTTGTGGGAGATGGCAGGTATCCCCGGTACGCTGAAAGACCAACAAGCTGCCCAAATGCTCATAGATTTGGAAAACGCTTTGTCTAGCTTCCTCCGGTTTCGAGGCTACTGGGATGAGGCGGTACGCTTGGCTGAGTGGCGATATCAGGCAGGAAAGGCGCTGAGTCAGTGGAGCGATGCTGGTTGGGGTGCATATCATGTTGCCTGGATTCACTGCAATCGTACCAATACTGATAGAGCAGCCAGTTGGGCGGCTTACATGGCGGAGGTCATAGAGCGTGGTGGTAACCGTAGGGATAAGGCTTTTGCAACCCGTTTGCAAGGACAGATTGCATACCAACGCCAAGACTGGGCAAAGGCTGAGTGCTTGTATCATGAGGCATTAGTAATTTACCAAGAGTTAGAGAAGGAAGAAGATGAGGCGCTCGCCTTCTATGATCTGGGAGTAATTGCGCGATCGCAGGCAGACTATGATCGCGCCGAATCTTACTACAAGCAGGCATTAGCGATAGAAGAAAAACTAGGAAATAAAGAAAGACAAGCAATGTATTGCGGCAGCTTGGGAAATCTAGCCCTTGACCGCAACCGCCAAGCAGCCCATCCCTGGTTTGAGCGTCAGTTAGCCCTGGCGGAGGAAGTAGGACGGCAAGACTTGGTAGCTTTTGCTCAATCGGGGCTAGCGCAAATTCTGGAGGAGGAGGGACACTATACAGAGGCGCTACCCTTGGCACTGGCTGCCCTGGAAATCCAAGAGCGCCTGCGCGCTCGGAACTTGAATTGGGCGCGTAAATTAGTTGAGCGGTTGCGCCACAAGGCAGGGATGGAATAATTCGTAATTCGTAATTAATTCAAGGTTTTACCCCCCTGTGTAGTCCCAAAGTTCCATTTTTTAAGCGTATATTTGCAAAACTGATATGCTCTCTACGATAACGCTATAGTCTGAGGTAACTGTCACAAAACCATATCAACCCATCCATTCCATAATTTGGAATTTTAAATTAATTATGACTAATTACACATTACAAGCAAGCCGGGAATGGTGGTCACAACAATGGCTAGATTTGCTAGATTCCTATCGTTTTAAAAAGCGTTTAGAACGTGCGAGAAACTATGCTCGTCAAGGAAACGTTTTAAGCATCGAATTTAAAGGTGCAAAAGTATTGGCTAGAGTGCAAGGTAGTGAAATCGAACCCTATAAAGTTTCCCTTTCCCTTGAGCCATTTACCGATGAACAGTGGGGTTATGTAATTGAAACCATGTCCCAAAGAGCAATTTTTGCTGCCAAGTTACTAGCAGGAGAAATGCCACAAAATATAGAAGAAGTGTTCACGGCTAATGGCCTTTCGATATTTCCATTTACCCTTGGTGATGTCCAGAGTAAATGCTCTTGTCCTGATAAAGCAAATCCCTGTAAACACATTGGTGCCTTGTATTATCAGTTAGGCGATCGCTTCAGTGAAGACCCCTTTGTACTCTTTCAATTGCGTGGACGTACCAAAGAGCAAATTATCAGCGATTTGCGACAGTTACGTAGTGCCAAGATTCAACCTAATACCACAGAAACGCCCGAAATTCAACAGTCAATTCCTAATAACAAATACTCCGTAAAAATTGATTCTTTCTGGCAATACAATGAGCCACTAGAGTCATCATTAGTAGTGATTGCGCCGTCCACTAATGAGATGGTATTAGATGTATTAGGAGCAATTCCCCTAGCGAAGGAAGAGGAAAATGTAGTCAATTCAACTTCGAGTGATGTGGTAATGAAGTATTTGAATACAGTTTACAGAGATGTGAGCCAGAAGGCTTTTTTAGCAGCAATGAATGTGGGAGGAAGCTAATACTAATTCGTAATTCGTAATTAGGTTAACTGGGTAGTTCACCCTTGCCGCCTTTTCTCACCCATTCGCGTACCGCCTGACGAATTGCCCGTCTGCCATCTGCCCGATTTTGCTCAATGAGTTTTGGCAGATATCGAATTTCTAAAGTAGGAAACACTAGACTGTTCTCTGACTCGACATATTCCCCATTTTGCAGGAGATAAATCTTGATTTCACCGGAGTCATAACACCAGAGTTCTGGTGCTCCCAGGCGGGCATAAATGGGAAAACGATCTAAAGATTTACTAGTAACATCAATTTCCAGTGCCAAATCAGGCGGTGGATCTTGTCTCAAGTCTAGATCCAATCTACCCCGAATCGCAGCTTCATTCTGGAAATAGAAGCAATTATCTGATTCTACCCCTGCCATTCGGCTTTCTCGCTTCCAAGTAGTCGAGCCATAACTTTCATAGTCTAAATCCAACACATCAGCGATTTCTTTGACCAAATCGCCTATTACCTCTTTGTAATGTTCGTGTTCAGGTAAAGGTGTCATAATTTCCAAAGTAGTGCGATCGTAAGCTAACCTTGCTGCCCGATGCTCTCCTAAGTCTTTTAGAAGATTTTCAAACTGTTGCCAGCTAATGTCGTAAAGCATTACTCGGTCTGCTCGATTCTTGGCGACTGTCATTGTTATGACCTCCAGAATGTTTTATTGTCCAAACTCCAGCCTAGCCTGTTCTACCAAATTCGCTGTCACAATCTCTTGTCCTGCTTCACGAGCTAGCTGTTCAATTCTGGCTTTAGCTTGAGAGCGGACAAAAAAGGGAATATTTTGTAACTTTTCTTTAGCTTCAGATGTCCATCGCAAAGCATCAATAAAATCGGAATCGCTCATAGTATTAATTACCTTCGTAAGTCACTCACTTTATTCAATAGATTACTAATTTTCTTATAAAAAAAGCCCTTGCTTTTATGCAAGAGCCTCTAATTATTTAATTGTCAGTGATGAAATAAACTTTACAACCTAATCTAGGTCGTCCATGAACATCACTGGCTCAGTTTCACGGTTAATTCCTTTCTCAAAACCACCAGCCGCAGCCCGTGCGCGACCAGCGTGCCACAAGTGACCAACTAGGAAGAAGAATCCTAGTACGAAGTGAGAAGTCGCCAACCAAGCGCGAGGAGATACGTAGTTGAAGGAGTTAATCTCGGTAGCCACACCACCCACGGAGTTCAAAGAACCCAGAGGAGCGTGGGTCATGTATTCAGCGGCGCGACGAGCTTGCCAAGGTTGAATATCATTCTTGATTTTTTCCAGGTCAAGACCATTGGGACCACGTAGAGGCTCCAACCAAGGGCCACGGAAATCCCAGAAACGCATGGTTTCACCACCAAAGATGATTTCACCAGTTGGAGAGCGCATCAGGTATTTACCTAGACCAGTGGGGCCTTGAGCAGAACCGACGTTAGCACCCAAGCGTTGGTCACGAATCAAGAAGGTCAAAGCTTGAGCTTGAGAAGCTTCTGGACCGGTAGGGCCGTAGAATTCGCTTGGGTAAACAGTGTTGTTAAACCAAACATAGATTGAGGCAATGAAGCCCATCAACGACAGAGCGCCCAAGCTGTAGGAGAGGTAAGCCTCACCAGACCAGATGGATGCACGACGTGACCAAGCAAAAGGCTTAGTAAGAATGTGGAAAATACCGCCAGCAATACAGATGAAGGCAATCCAAATGTGACCACCGACGACATCTTCCAAGTTATCGACGCTAACAATCCAGCCTTCGCCACCGAAGGGAGACTTGAGTACATAGCCGAAGATAACCGCTGGGTTCAATGTCGGATTGGTAATAACACGAACGTCACCACCGCCTGGTGCCCAGGTGTCATACAAACCACCAAAGAACATTGCCTTTAGCACCAACAGCAAGGCACCGCATCCCAAAATAATCAGGTGGAACCCGATGATGTTGGTCATCTTGTTCTTGTCTTTCCAGTCGTAACCAAAGAAAGAAGAGTATTCTTCTAAGGTTTCTGGACCACGAACGGCATGATAAATACCGCCAAAGCCAAGGACGGCTGAAGAAATTAGGTGGAGTACACCGACAACAAAGTAAGGGAAGGTGTCGATAACTTCACCACCAGCACCAACGCCCCAACCTTGAGTGGCAAGGTGAGGTAACAGGATCAAGCCCTGCTCGTACATGGGCTTTTCAGGAATGAAGTGAGCGACTTCAAACAAGGTCATCGCTCCAGCCCAGAATACAATCAAACCAGCGTGGGCAACGTGAGCACCCAGTAGTTTGCCAGATAGATTAATTAAACGCGCGTTACCAGACCACCAGGCAAAGCCAGTGGATTCTTGGTCGCGTCCAGTGCCGCCTAAGATACTTGGTCTATTAGAGAGCGTTACCACGTGGTAATACCTCCTCAGGGAATACAAATTGTTCGTGGGGTTGATCTTGAGGAGCCATCCAAGCGCGGATACCCTCGTTCAGCAAAATGTTTTTGGTATAGAAGGTTTCAAACTCAGGGTCTTCCGCCGCCCGCAATTCTTGGGAGACGAAATCATAAGCCCGCAGGTTGAGTGCTAAACCGACGATGCCGACGGCGCTCATCCACAAGCCTGTGACTGGCACGAACAACATAAAGAAGTGCAACCAGCGCTTGTTAGAGAAAGCAATCCCGAAAATCTGTGACCAGAAACGGTTTGCCGTCACCATTGAGTAGGTTTCTTCAGACTGGGTAGGATTGAAGGCGCGGAAGGTGTTAGCACCATCACCGTCTTCAAACAAGGTATTTTCGACTGTGGCACCGTGAATGGCACACAAGAGAGCACCACCCAATACACCCGCAACACCCATCATGTGGAAGGGGTTGAGTGTCCAGTTGTGGAAGCCTTGCAGGAATAGCAGGAACCGGAAAATTGCTGCCACACCAAAGCTGGGTGCAAAGAACCAGCTTGATTGTCCCAAGGGGTACATCAGGAATACGCTGACGAATACCGCAATCGGAGCGGAGAAGGCCAGGGCGTTGTAAGGACGGATACCTACTAGAC
>NZ_WBKL01000108.1:0-10375 GCF_015714705.1 Nostoc sp. NZL
ACTGATTGGAAATATCAAAACAGTGAGTAGTAGGCTAATACGTAAAGAGTTTCCCTGGTTGGCTACAAAATACTTCTATGGCTTGCCATATTTCTGGACTGGTGCGTATTTTGTAGCCAGTTGTGGGGGTGTTACAGTCGAACAATTAAAAAATTACGTTGAGCATCAGGAACAACCAAAATAATGATTCGCTGCGCTCAGTGTTATATTGGTCGCAATTCATCTCCCGTTACAGCGAAGCTTAACGGGAGTCCTCTTGCTCCATTAAGATAGAAGGTAAAAACTGCCCACCTTCTACTAAGGTGAGATTAAAGTCTTGTTTTACTTTTCTTAAAGAAAACTCTCTATAGGACATTAAGTGTCTCCTAGTGACATCCCCCCTCCGTTTCGGAGAGGGGCTGGGGGTGAGGTTATGCCGGATAAATCCGTAATCTTCGATTTGGTTCTTCACCAAAACTATGCGACTTGAGGCGATAATGTTCTACCAACTCATGTTGCATTTTGCGGACTTGGGGAGAACGCGGCAATAACTCGACTGGCTGTCCTTTAGGAATCACAATTTGCTCAACAGCAAGTCTGGCTTCTTCAAGAGCATCCATCTCATCATCGCTACCGTTGTGCAAAAACAGTTGCAGTTCTCGGTCATCGGCCATTTCTGGGTCGTCCATGTTCAGCAACCGCCGCAAACCACGAGTAATTTGGGGAATGGTGCTGGACTTAATCATGTGGATTGGTACATGACGGGCTTTGGCCATTTGGCGTAATTTGGCGTGGTTTTTGACGTGCGATCGCAGTGCTAAAATTGCATCAGCACTATCTATGTCTTTTGTCAATACCACGGGTAAAGTTAGCACGCTAATTACCTGTTCCAGTTGGTGGCGGCTAACCCCATAGGGGTAAACGTGCAGTGGCAAATCTTCACCATTGGGCCCTGGCTGTCTGGTAGCAGCATCCAAATCAATACTCTCAGAATAATTGAAGGATTCATCGAGCAAACGATCAAATTCACTGCGTCCAGTCACCCGCTCTACAGGCAATTGTGGCAGTGCTACCATTTGTCCAGATGAACGCCAGCCATTAGACGGTCGTGCCGGTGGGAAAGAATCCTCCACTGTCCCTAGCTGCCCACCGCGACCGTTGACAACAGCTAACTGCCTTGTAACAGCGACTTTGCCGTGGTCATCAACGGTTCTCGTTTGTGGGGTAGGCTGACGACCTCGCAGCAGATTATCTACGGTGTCAGCAACGCTTTCGTGTATTGTCCAACGTTGGCGTTCCAACATTTCCACAGCAATCTCGAAGGTAGGAGGGGCTTTCCGCTCTAAAACAGTCTTTTGAGAACCCCGCCGTCTGGCTTCATCGTCTCCCAGTGTCACAGCTTGGATACCCCCAACTAAATCAGCCAGGGTGGGGTTTTTAATCAGGTTTTCGATCTGATTTCCGTGAGCAGTACCTACCAACTGTACACCCCGTTCCGCAATGGTACGGGCCGCTAAAGCTTCCAGTTCCGTGCCAATTTCATCAATGACAATGACTTCTGGCATGTGGTTCTCCACTGCCTCAATCATCACCTGATGCTGTTCATTTGGATGAGCCACTTGCATCCGTCGGGCGCGACCAATAGCGGGATGGGCAACATCACCATCCCCAGCGATTTCGTTGGAGGTGTCAATAATCACCACTCGCTTATGCAGATCATCCGCCAAAACACGGGCAATTTCCCGTAAGGCAGTAGTTTTGCCCACGCCTGGACGCCCCAGCATGAGAATCGATTTACCAGTTTCTACCAAATCGCGGATCATGCCAATGGTTCCGAATACCGCTCGACCAACCCGACAGGTCAAGCCAATAATCTTACCAGTGCGGTTGCGGATGGCGCTGATCCGATGCAAAGTTTGCTCAATTCCTGCCCGATTATCTCCGCCAAAGATTCCGACTCGTTGAATGCAATCATCTATCTGTTCTTGAGTAACGGGTACTTCGCTCAGATACTCAGCTTGATTAGGAAAGCGAGCCTCTGGGCGACGACCCAAATCCAAGACCACTTCTACTAAACTATCTCGTTTGGGATGACTCTCTAGTACTTGTCGCAGGTCTTGGGGCAAAATGTCTAATAACTTTTGGAGATCGTCTGTAATCGTCATGCTTTCTATGGTGACGTTTTTAGAGATAGCGAGGACATTTGCGTGCAGGAGAACCCGCCCTGGGAATTTTCCGAACGAGCGATTAACGCTCCTGCTATGACTTGATCTGGGAAACGAGAGAATGGGCAAGTTCTACAGCTTGCCAAAGTAATGTCTCATCTTCTTCTAGGCGAACAGTCGCCTTGACATTGGTTTTACTTACCTCCTTATTCTCTAACTGTTCGAGAATTGGTGACAGTAGTACACGGGCGTAGCTACCGTAGGCGGCCCCAGCGATGGAGGAGGGGGGGCAGGGAGCAGGGAGCAAGGGGGAAAACTTTTCTCCTCTGCCCCCCGCCCCCTGCCCCTCTGCCTCTTTGAGTAGTCCCATTGCTTTTAACTTAGCAACGGTATAGCTATTTGTGCCGCCTGCTAACTGCACATATCCTGGTAACTTAGCTGCCAAAACTTTTTGCCCTAATTTCACGGCTGCTAAAGTGGTGCCATCGCCAATATCACCACTCATGGGACGACCATCGGTTTGCCAAATTAAAGCACTCTTGAGTGGGGCAATCAGGTCATACAGCGCTCTTAGGTAGTCAATCATCCCCTCGCCATCGGGACAGCTGATGGCTAGTAACTTTAGTTGATCTGCCCACGGTGAAATTGCTTGCCACAATCGCTCAAATTCTGCCAACCGCCCTACTTGTGTATGGATTTCTACGGCATCTACTCCCGTTGACATTACCAATGGCGCGATCGCTCCCGGCGTTGACACATACGATGATGTATAAATTATATCGTATGGGCAAATTGGGATGCAACGACCGCAGCCATAGCACTTTTCGGATAATACTCCCGAAAAGTCTTCTTTCTTTATACTGTTAAACACAATTGCTTGTGCCGGACAAATCCGTTCACAGGGTCTAGGGCAGTCTGTAGGACACTCAGTAGGATGAAATTCTGCTTTCCGAAAATGGGGGTCTTCTCCATCGTTCAGGCTGACCATCAAGAAGGGTGAGTTGCCTTTGTAGTCAAAGCCTCGCTTTTGGGCATCCCTAGCCAGAGATTTGGCTACTTGTAGCCCTGCTTGCGCTGCTGCAATCACTGCTGGATCAGCTGCAACATCTATGCAGTCAGCGCCCGCCAAAGTATAGGCTAACGTTAAACTTCTGACTGCCGGCAAATGTTGGAAGCTGGCTCCGCAGATAAGCTTGAACCAGTGACCTTGTTTGAGAGATTGTAAAGGGGCGAACAGATCAGTCACACTTCTATTATGCGTTTATGCAACTAAAAATAGTAGTCTGTGATCAAGAAAAAGTCCGGATTTCCTGATTCAGTGATTGTGGCATGGGGCATAGGTCAATAAAAGTTTTCTTTGGCTGCTTGCTCCCCAGCTTTTTTAGGAGGTCGATATACATGACAGTTCATGCAACACCTGTATTTTTTGTGGAAGACTCTGCTGAAGACAGAGTTTTATATAGACGCTTCCTAGAACAGGACGATCGCTACACCTACAATATTTACGAATTTGAGTCTGGGGAGAAGGCACTACAAGGTTACCAATGGAAAATACCGGATGTAATTCTATTGGACTACCAATTGCCAGATACAGACGGGCTGGAATTTCTCAATAAGCTACACAGGCAAACCCGGAGTAGTCAGATTTCAGTGATCCTGCTGATTGGACAGGAGGATGAGAAGATCGCAGTCCAAGTCATCAAGAATGGAGTACAGGATTATCTAGTCAAAGGAAAACTGACCCCTGAGAGTTTTCGCCAAGCGGTTCATGGGGCGATCGAGCGGATACAGCTAACGCGGCAGCTAGAACAGCAGCAAGAAAGCACTGCCAAATTACCTCAAAGCGATCGCCGATTCCGCGCTATCTTCAATAATACTTTCCAATTCACAGGTTTACTGACACCGGATGGTACTTTACTAGAAGCAAACCAGACTGCGCTAAGTTTTGGCGGACTTAAGCTTGGAGATGTGATCAATCGCCCTTTTTGGGAAGCACACTGGTGGACGATTTCACCTCAAACTCAAGAAAAATTAAGACAAGCGATCGCCCATGCTGCTCAAGGAAAGTTTATCCGCTATGAAGTTGATGTTTTAGGTGCAAATAACCGAGTAGCAACAATTGATTTCTCACTGCGTCCGCTTCTAGACGATACAGGTAAAGTCATTTTGTTGATTCCAGAAGGGAGAGATATCACCGAACAGCAAGTTGCACTACGCAATGTCTACGACGAGCTGCGCTTACGCCAAAAAGCAGAAGAAACCTTGCGACAAACTGAAGAACGTTGGCAGTTAGCGATCGCAGGTACTAATGAGGCAATTTGGGATTGGGACATATCTACTAATCAAACCTTCCGATCTGCCCGTTGGTTCACAATGTTGGGATATAAACCCAACGAAATTAGCGATCGCGATGATGAGTGGAGTATTCGCATTCATCCTGATGACTACACAAGAGTAATGGCTGCACAAGAGGCTTATTTGCTCCAGCAAGTTGCAGATTATAACGTCGAATATCGTCTCCGGTGCAAGAATGGCAGCTACCGATGGTTTCAATCGCGGGCAAAAGCTATCTGGAATGAACAAGGAAATCCAGTTCGATTGGTCGGTTCACTTGCGGACATTAGCGAACGTAAACAAGCTGAGGAAAAACTCCAACAAAGTGAAGCGCAGCTAGCCACTACTCAACAGATCGCCCATGTCGGCAGTTGGGAATGGAACTTAGAAACGAAAAAGCGCTGCTGGTCAATGGAAACTTTTCGCATATTTGGTCTAAATCCAACTCAAAGCGAACCCACCCAGGCAGAATTCCTCCAGCTGGTTCACCCAGAGGATCGAGCACTGTTACAGACCAATTTTGAACGAGCGATTGCCCAAGAAACCCCTTTTAATATTGAGTATCGAATTGTCCGACCCGATGGTTCGGTGCGCTACCTTGAGGCTAAAGCAGAGATAGCTTATAACGCTCAAGGGCAGCCAGTTAAGTTGTTAGGATCTGTCCTAGATATTACACAACGTAAACAAACCGAGTTAGAAATCATCCGCAGTCGTGACTTGCTAGAAGCTATCTATAATGAATCCGCCGATGCCCTCTTTTTAGTAGATGTAGAAACATTATTGACCACTGACTGTAATGATCGAGCAGTGAAGCTATTTGCAGCCTCTAGCAAAGCTGAACTCATTAATATTGAAGGTCAAACGCTGCAAAAGCAACAGTTCACCCCTGATGAGTTAACCTCCATAACCGAAGAAATTAACCAGCAAGGGTTTTGGAGTCGAGAAATTGAATATGTTACCAAGCAGGGCAATTCCTTTTGGGGAAACATAGCAGCCAAACAAGTCACGGTTGCTGGCAATGTGATGCACCTAATACGAGTCACGGATATCACTGCGCGTAAGCGTGTCGAAGAAGATCACAAACTGGCAGAAATAGCTCTCCGAGAAAGTGAAGAGAGATTACAATTAGCCCTAGAAGCTTCTGGGGATGGTTTATGGGACTGGAATATTCTCACTGGAGAGGTGTATTACAGCCCCCGCTATTTAGAAATGCTCGGATACAGCTTTGATGAACTCTCCCAGGATTTGAGTACTTGGAAGCGATTAGTTCATCCAGACGATCTGCCTTGGGTTGAGAAAATCTTGACAGTTCACCTAAAGGATAGTTCAGTACCTTACAAATTTGACTATCGACTCCGAACCCAGTCTGGCAAATACAAATGGATTGCCAACTACGGCAAAGTTGTCATGCGAGATGAACAGGGTAAACCTTTGCGGATGACTGGTACTCATCGGGATATCAGCGATGTCTACGATGAGCTTCGCTTACGCAAAGAAACCGAAGCAGCCTTAGCTAGAAGTGAAGAACAACTGAGACTAACCTTGGAATTTAACCACATTGGTACTTGGGATTGGAATGTTCAAACAGGAGAAGTCCTCTGGAACGACAACCATTTTCACTTGCTAGGGTTAGAGCCAGAAATATTAACTGCGAAGTATCAGCTATGGCGTAATTCTATTCATCCAGAGGATGTTGACCGAGTTGAGCAGGCTTTACTCTACGCGCTGGCACAACATACTAACTATGAAGCTGAATATCGAGTAATTTACCCCGATGGCAGTGTTCACTGGCTCACTGGCAAAGGACGCGGCGTTTACAACGAAGCAGGCGAACCTGTAAGGATGCTGGGTGTTATCATCGATATCAGCGGTCAGAAACAAGCCGAAGCAGCTCTGCGAGAAAGTGAAGCCCGGTTCCAGGCATTTATGAACAACAGCCCAGTGCTAGCTTGGATTACCAATATTGAGGGGCGTGTACTTTACTTAAATCAAACATACCTGCGGACATTTAAATTATTACCCGAACAGGTGATCGGGAAATCGATTTTTGAACTCTATTCAGATGAAATTGCTCGGCAGCATTTCGATCATATTCAGACAGTCATACAGACAAATCAGGTAATTGAAGCGATCGAAGTTGCTCCCCGACCAGACGGCACCCTTGGTGAATTTTTGGTATACAAGTTCCCGATTCTCGGATTGTCTGCACAAAAGCTAGTGGGTAGGGTGGCAATCGACATCACAGAACGGAAGATTCTGGAGCGAGAACTGGCTCACAAGCAAAAGTTATTGGATGCCTTTATCAATAGTGCACCCGTTGGTATAACCATTCTTGATCGAGAACTGCGTTTCTCATTTATTAATGAAGCATTAGCAGAAATTAATGGCATTCCGGCAGCGGCACATATTAGCAAAACACTGTGGGAGATTGTCCCAGATTTAACACCAAACCTGGAGCAAGTATTGCAATATGTTTTGACAACGGGTGAACCGATTCTGGATTTGGAGATCACTGGAGAAACTCCAAAACTCCCCGGTGTGATTCGGACTTGGCTAGCTTCCTATTTTCCGATTCAGTCAGAAGCCAATCAACCCAATAGCATAGGCATTGTTGTAGTTGAAATCAGCGATCGCAAACGTGCTGAACAGATGTTAGAGTTGCAAGCAGTCATTACCCGCAATATGGCGGAGGGAATTTGCCTAGTTCGTGCTACAGATGGCGTGTTTGTCTACGCCAATCCTAAATTTGAGCAGATGTTTGGCTATGAATCTGGTGAATTAATCGGTCGGCATGTGTCGATTGTCAACTACGGGGATGAACATACTACACCTAAAGAAGTTAATCAGGCGATTAGGACTGCTGTTATTCAACACGGTGAGGCAACCTATGAAGTCCATAATGTTAAAAAAGATGGCACTCCATTCTGGTGTAATGCAACCACTTCCGTTTTTGGGCATCCTGAGTATGGAAGCGTCCTTGTAGCTGTCCAACAAGATATCACCGAGCAAAAACTAGCAAAGGAAAAAATCAAAGCCTCTCTCAAAGAAAAGGAGGTATTACTCAAAGAAATTCACCATCGTGTGAAGAACAATTTAGGAATTGTCAGCAGTTTGCTGCAAATGCAGTGCAGACGTACACAAGATCCTCAAGTAGGTGCAATTCTCCGTGATAGCCAAAACCGCATTGCTTCCATTGCTCTAGTTCATGAAAAACTGTACGGCTCTGAAGACCTCGCTGATATTGATTTTGCTCAATACATTCCAGATTTGACAACTCATTTATTTGATTCCTATAATGTCAGCTCTAGCCAGATTCAACTGAAAATTCAAGTTGATAATGCTAGCCTCGACATCGAAACCGCCATTCCATGTGGCTTAATTATTAATGAACTGGTTTCTAATGCTTTGAAATACGCCTTTGTTGGTAATCGTAGAGGCGAAATTGAGGTTAAGTTTTATCAAGAATCCGAGTCTACTTTGACACTCATTATTCGAGATAATGGGATTGGTTTACCTGAAAATTTTGATACTAAAAAAGCTAAAACGCTGGGCATAACACTTGTCCAGGGTTTAGTCAAGCAGTTAAGTGGAAAGCTTGAAATCGACTCTCAACGGGGAACACAGTTCAAAATTACTTTTACAAAGAGCCGGGCATAAAAATGATTGGCATCAGATCAAACATACATACAAAGGAGACAGTTAGAATCCTTGTTGTTGAAGATGAATATATTCTGGCGATCAATTTACAAGAAAGTTTAGAGTCTCTGGGATATGTTGTTTTAGATATCGCCGATTCGGCAGAAGAAGCGATTGCAACAGCAACTGAACTACGCCCAAACTTGATTTTAATGGATATCAGGTTACGGGGTGAAACGGACGGCATCCAGGCAGCAGAAGAAATTTGGCATCATTTGCAAATCCCCATTATCTACGTCACAGGCCATTCTGATAAAAGTACTGTAGAGCGGGCAACCCTGACAACCCCCTTTGGATACATTCTCAAACCAATCAAGGAGCAAGAACTTTACGTTGCCATTCAAACAGCAATCAATCGCTACGATCGCGAACAATTTTTGAGTTCGGTGCTTCGAGGAATGGGTGATGGGGTAATTGTAGTAGATCCTAAATTACATATTAAGTACATCAATCAGGTAGCTGAAGCCCTGACAGGGTGGCGATGGAATGAAGCTAAAGACAAGATGTTAACTGAAGTTATGAAACTCATTGACGAACAAACTCAGTTTCCGGTAGAAAATCCTATTATCACAACCCTCCACCAAGAAACTACTATCTATCTAGGCAATCGCGTCTTACTAGTTGCTAAAGATGGAACAACTATACCAATAGCTGATAGCGCTACTCCCTTGAGAAATAATAGTGGTGTAATTACAGGAGCCGTATTAGTTTTCCGGGATGACACGCAACGACGGTTAACTGAAGAACGTAATCTTGCTGCTGAACGTGCCCAACAACTAGAAATTCAAGTGGCAGAACTTCAACGAGTGAACCAGTTGAAAGAGGATTTTCTGGCAACCACTTCTCATGAAATGCGAACGCCCTTGTCAAACATCAAAATGGCCATCTCCGTGCTAGAAAATATTCTTGATCGGCAAGGCATTTTAAATTTAAAAGCCCTTTCTCCATCTGAATCCGTAGCCCGCTACTTAACTATCCTGCGCGATCAGTGTGAACAAGAGCTAGATTTAGTAGACAATTTGCTGCATATACGAATGATTGATGCAGATGTCTATCCCTTGGAATTAACTTCAATTGAACTCCAAAGCTGGCTACCTCACGTTGCTGAGTATTTTCAAGAACGCGCTCAAGCTAGACAACAGTCTTTACAAGTTAATATTCCTCCAAAATTACCACCTTTAGTTTCAGACTTGGCTAGCCTGACCGAAATTGTCTCAGAGTTACTCAACAATGCTTGTAAATATACTCCACCTGATGAACAGATTACGGTGGATGTTCGGGTAATTGACACCACAAAAAGTCTAATAAATGAGGATGCTGAATCTGGTATATTAGATAATCTTCAAGTTTCCTACTTTCAAATCACAATTAGCAATTCTGGGGTGATAATCCCTAAAAAAGAACAATCTCGGATCTTTGAGCCGTTTTACCGGATTCCTCAAAGCGATCGCTGGCAAAATGGCGGTACAGGATTAGGTTTAGCATTAGTAAAGAAGTTAGTGGAATATCTTCAAGGCACAATTGAAGTTACCAGTTCTCAAGGGTGGATAAGGTTTACAGTTCAATTGCCGTTGAGCCTGTCAGAGTGATTAATGACCCAACAGGTTAATCAACAGTTAAACTCAAGGCATGATGAAATTTCATTTTCCCTTCAAACGACAATTTACCGAGTTCGCTGTTGGCTAATGCTCTTGTTGCTCGATGGGAATTTCGATCACAAACTCTGCTCCTTGCCCAACAGAAGAATTGCAGATAATATTTCCTCGGTGTTTTTGGACGATAATCTGATAGCTAATGGATAATCCTAGCCCACTACCTTTGCCTACAGGTTTTGTGGTAAAAAATGGGTCAAATAATCGCGATCGCAATGACTCTTCAATACCAGGGCCATTATCTGCGATCGCAATTTTGACCATATTCAATTCTGTCACCTCTGTGTGAATCCGAATTTCGGGGCTAGGGAGGAGCTGCGGTCTTGGGATTTCCCCAAGTGGGGGAGGCAGTGTGGTCTTCTCCATAGGGGAAACGCTAAAAGCAATGGGGTCTCTCCAATTGAGGGAATTGCCGTCAAGTGGACTTAGGGAGTAGGGAGTTGGAGATTGATTTCCCACTCTCTCTTCTATTGCATCAATAGCATTATTTAACAAATGCATAAATACTTGGTTTAGTTCACCTGCATAACAAGTGACTAGTGGTCTGTC
>NZ_WBKL01000118.1:0-51709 GCF_015714705.1 Nostoc sp. NZL
ATCCAGTATCGGACGCAACTGTTACGAACAAAACGAGCGGTGCGGATAGCTTCATCCAGCTTTCCATACTGCTCGTTCGTTCCTCCCAGTTTTGCTTCAAATACCAGCATTTTTACGCTCAACTTAATAGCGTAATCATAACATGGAATTGCAAGAAACTCAACTATCCCCCTTTCCTCACTGGCTTTCAGTCAGTTATGGTTGTGGAATGTTGAGTTTCTTGCCCTCGATTCATCTCGCCGCCAAATCAGAGATTATGGCAGGAGCCTTCTCTCCGATTTAGGTAAGTAGAGACCATTGATAGTCGTCATAATATGTTTGAATGCAGTTCAGTATGGACTGACTGGATGTATGAATAACAAATTAAAATATTCCTATAATTAATGCTAAATATCCGCTTTTATCTGGAAAGCCATTACTAATGCTGATCTAGCTTATAGCGGTTATTAGTTAAAAATAATCTCAACAAGTTACTCTAAAAAATAGAGGCTATAGAGACACTTAATTCTTACTGCGTAAGACTTTGATACAGTTTATTTGTGTTTATTTGCATTTTGAGTTCTACATTAGAAGTCATAGAACTTGATGTGATAAATTATCCATGACTTACGATAACCGCGCCGAAGTGCGAAAGGTTTTAATTATTACCCTACTGCTCAATCTGTTTGTAATGGGATTGAAAGCACTTGTGGGCTACTGGACAGGTTCTTTAAGTTTGCTAGCTGATGCATTGCATAGTGTGACAGATAGTGCTAACAACGTTTTAGGATTAATTGCAAGTAAATTTTCTTCTCCACAACCCGATCGCGAGCATCCCTATGGACACAGCAAGTTTGAAGCTGTGGGAGCATTAGGAATAGCCTCGTTTTTAGGAATAGCTTGTTTTGAAATTCTGCAAGGAGCAATCGAGCGAATTCTCAAAGGTGGTGGTGAACCTGTGAGAATATCGCCACCTGAGTTGTGGTTATTACTAATCGTGCTGGGTGTGAATATTTTTGTGGCGTTTTACGAACGTAGTGTGGGTAGGCGGGTAGGTAGCTCAATTCTAATAGCTGATGCTACACATACCATGAGCGATATTTGGGTGACAATCTCTGTAATTGGCGGATTGATAGGAGTTTGGCTAGGTTATCAATGGATGGATTTGGTGTTAGCTTTTCCTGTCGCCTTGTTGGTATTTTGGAGTGGCTGGTCAGTTTTAAAAGAGAATTTGCCTTGGCTTGTGGATCAAATGGCGATCGCACCAGAAGCAATTCATGCGATCGCTACTTCTGTTCCAGGTGTAATTAACTGTCATGATATTGCTTCTCGCGGTGTTCTTGGTCGTCAAGTGTTTATTGAAATGCATTTAATAGTAGATGCAGCAGACGTAGAAACCGCCCACCACATCACCGAAGAAGTAGAAAGCCGATTAGAAGAACGGTTCCGTCCAGTGAGGATTTTAATTCACGTCGAGCCTCCAGCATATAAGTCTGAGCAAATTAGCTTTGATACTGGAGCAAAGTAGTCTCAGTAATTTAAAATCACACCCAGTTTAAATGTAAATAAGCACATTTTAATGACCGACAAATAACTGCATCTTTGTGTTAACTCTTATAAGAAGCAATCAAATTTGCCACAATTGCAACTAGTTCTCCTGGATCAACTGGTTTAGCCACATGAGTCTGAAAACCTGCTTCCAAGGCACGGCTACGATACTCGCTATCACCATAGGCAGTTAAGGCGATCGCAGGAAGTTTTTCCCAAATATCAGGCTTCAACGCCCTGATCTTGCGGATGAGGGTGTAGCCATCTTCACCAGGCATAGCAATATCACAAATCAAGACATCTGGTTGCAACTCAGGTAGTACTTTCAATGCTACCGCTGCCGATGCAACTGCCATGACGGTGGCTCCATCAGCTTCCAGTACGGTAGTAATGTAAAAGCGGCTATCGTCATCATCATCAACTACGAGGATGTTTAAGCCAGCAAGGGGGAGAGGAGGTTCCATAACATCTCCATTAATGTTTATCAAATCAAAGTTATTTCTAATGAGCTGCTGGTTTTTTATCAATGACCACACCATTGGTAATTTTACTGCGATCGCGCCTACTTTTCTAGACAATAATTTAATTTTTCCACTCACCATCCAATTAATTGTTAACTGCTAGCTGGCATTTATAATTATTGACTGGATAAAATTATGTTATATTCAAATTAATTTACATTTGGAAAATTCACTTTAACAAATAGTTATAATTGCAAAATAATTTTGCTAGTTGCTGCCTGCTTTATTATTAAATAAATTGCAGTTTGATGAATTTTTAGTTTCCATTTTGTTCAAAATCGAAAGTATTAAAATTACTGAAAATTTTGCAAATATGAGATTTTGCTCCTCAGCTAAAAAACATCTAAATTGCATAATCAAATTAAATCAAACTCTTGTAAAGGTGAGCAGCGTTCGACTGAGCATCTTTGCATTGAGCTTGCCTAAGTGTCAGACCGAAGTCTTATCCGCCCTAGCTATTTCCAGTAGATTTCAAGGAAGTTGAAGTACACAAACTAAGTGTCAAAGCCAGCTATATAGCGGTTCCCACTCAGATGCGGTACAACATTATATTAGGTGTAGGGGCACGGCAGTGCCCCTACTAAACCGAGAGTCAAAAAAATAGACAATGCCAAAGCTCAAAGTGAGTCAGGTCGGCATTGCCCTTTTGAAATATGTGAATTTAAACTACTACAAATAATCTAAATTATCAGAAATAGTGATGAGCTTTGAATTAAGTCAACTCAAAACTTAATTACTCCCATTCAATGGTTCCAGGCGGCTTAGAGGTAATGTCATAAACTACCCGATTCACCCCTTTCACTTCATTCACAATCCGAGTGGAAATCACTTCCAGGACATCGTAAGGCACTCTCGCCCAATCAGCAGTCATGCCATCTTCACTGGTCACAATCCGCAAAACAATGGGGTAAGCGTAGGTACGTTGATCACCCATAACGCCAACGCTACGAATTGGCAGCAATACAGCAAATGCTTGCCAGAAATCATGATACATGCCGCGTTGGTTAATTTCTTGTCGCACAATCAAATCGGCATCGCGCAAAATGTTTAACCGCTCAGATGTGACTTCCCCCAGAATGCGAATTGCCAAACCGGGCCCAGGAAAAGGTTGCCGTTGGACAATTTCTTCTGGTAAACCAATGGAACGACCAACTTTGCGGACTTCATCTTTAAATAGTTTCCGCAGTGGTTCTACCAATTTAAATCTGAGGTCTTTGGGCAAACCGCCAACATTATGATGACTCTTAATTTTCACCGCTACCCGCTCACCAGTTTGGGGATCAACGTTGGTATCAGCAGATTCGATGACATCTGGATAAAGAGTCCCTTGAGCTAGATAATCAAAGTGACCGAGGCGTTTGGATGTTTCTTCAAATACAGCAATAAATTCGTGTCCGATGCGGCGGCGTTTTTCTTCAGGATCTGTGATATCAGCAACTTTAGCTAAAAAGCGATCGCGGGCATTCACATACTCTACAGGAATATGAAACTGCTCTTGGAACAGCTTTACTAATCTCTCTGGCTCATACTTTCGCATAAAGCCTTGATCGATAAACACACAAGTCAGTTGCTCACCAATCGCTTTATACAGCAAGAAGGCCAGGGTAGAAGAATCCACCCCACCAGACAGCGCTAACAGCACCCGTTTTTCGCCAACTCTGGCACGAATTTCCCGAATTGCCTCTTCGACAAAAGCCGCTGTTGTCCAAGTAGGTTCGCAATCGCAAATGTGGTAAACAAAATTACGGATTAATGCTATTCCACCAATAGAATGCACCACTTCTGGATGGAACTGAACCCCGTAAAGTTTCTTTTCGTGGTCAGCAATGGCAGCACAAGGAGTATTTTCTGTATGTGCCAGCAATTCAAACCCTGATGGCATTTGGATAACTGAGTCTCCGTGACTCATCCACATCGTAGTACCATCTTCGACGTTAGTGAGCAAATCTGTGGGATCATCAATATATAATGATGCTTTGCCATACTCACCTCGGTCAGCCTTTGCCACTTCCCCACCAAGTTGGTTCACCATCAGCTGCATCCCATAGCAAACACCCAAGACGGGTATTCCCAAATTCCAGATTTCTGGGTCACAATGGGGAGCGTTATCACCATAAACCGAACTCGGCCCACCGGAGAGAATGATTCCCTTAGGATTGAGTTGGCGCAAATGTTCAGAAGTAGTGCGATAGGACAAAACTTCAGAGTATACTTGAGTCTCGCGGATGCGACGGGCAATCAACTCAGAATATTGAGAGCCGAAGTCCAGAATTACAATCAATTGGCGATCAAGCCGCCCAAAATTTTCCAATGTTTGGGGCGCTTGTTCTGTTGGTAGAGTCACCGCTGTATTCATGACGGGTGTGTTATGTCTGTTAAGGATAGATAGATGCTTTGTGGTCTATGGTGATGCTATTATTCAGCCTGGGTAGGCTGATAATGTTATAAAAGCCCTAGACAAACGCGAGGTTATGTGCGTTTGTCTAGTCCCTGAGCCGGAGATGGTATTAAAACGATAAACTTACCCTAGAGTGGTTACTTAAAAGATTATTTATTTGGATTGTTTACGATTATTCATAATAAATTAACATAATTTTCCCATCAACAGACCAGCAGTTTTACTCTTCACGATAATTTTGCGATCGCGATCAAAGAGGATAGAGCCACAGACTGTACTTCCTGTGCCCTTTTCGCTATGACTTTGGATGTATTCTTGAGAACGAACATCGATGGTTTCGGCGATCGCACTGTAAACTTGATTTACCCAATCAGTACTACTTGAAGCATCTAGCGCTCGTAAGTATGTTAGTGCGGCTTCAGCGGTAGCACTGTTAAACACAGCTTGGATATCTGGTGATTTTAAACCAGCGATCGCACAATGCGCTGACAAAATTTCTCGCCGTCCATCAGCCAAGTAGTGATGGGTGTGAAAAATCCCTCCGGCTAGTTTCATCAGCTTACCGTGATAGCCAAATAATAAGATTTCTTTCACGCCCAGCACATCAGCTTCTACTAACATTGGGCCGAGCCAGTTAGCAGTTTTGACCAATTGCTCAGGATTAATCCCTAGTTTACGCGCCAAATCTAGGCCATTTTCCCCGATACAGAATACTAAATTTTCAAAACGACTGGCTTTATTTTGTAATTCCGCCCGAAAAACTGCAAGTTGATCTGGTGTACTTAAGGGTTGAGAAATGCCGGTTGTGCCTAAAAGGGAAAGCCCTTCAACTACACCAAAAGCAGAATTTGAAGTTCTAACAGCTAGCGATCGCCCTTCGGGTAGAATAATCGTCACCGTGATTTTTTCACCTGGCGCTAGCATCCGTTGCAAGTTTTCTTTTAAGAGCCTTTGAGCATAAGCATAAATAGCCGGCTTATCATCAGCATTCATCTGTCTGCCAATTCCTTCCCCACCTTTAATAATTACAGTCTCACCCTCTTCCCTCCATTCCACCAGCGCCCAAATCGGTGTATCTTTAGTCAAATCGAGATTATCACCAGGATCGCTGCGGGTGATTGCTAAAGCCATATTTTCAGATAATCCTGCTACCTGTTCAATTGGGATTTCGGCGATTTGAGCAGGTTCAATCAAATCTACTGAGGCTATGCTTAGGGGTTTGCGAGCGCGTAACCATTGTAAAGCTGCAATAGCAGCAGCGCAGGCAAAGACGGGAAGTGTGTATCCAGAACGGGACATTTTGTAAATTTAAAAGTCAAAATAATTCTTCAAAATTATTCGCGCGGTTTTTCATAGAGAAGACAGTTTCGGACGAAAACTTAGACCCATCTGTAGCTTACTTCGTTTAGGGTAACGGTAAAATTAAGCCGATGCAGATACCCTCATATTCTCCCCAAATAACCTCTCAGCGTTCGGCTCCAAGGCCGTGTTAGCCTTCGTCGCCAAGCATTTTGATGATGTGTTTGGCAAGCTGTTCCTTAATTTCTCGATGCCTTGGAACAGGTTGAGATACCTTAGTTCTTGGGTTTTGATACCAGTCATGTTTGCCACCATGACGAATAAATACACAACCCATTTCTTCGAGGCTTTTGATCAAGTCCCGTCGTTTCACGATACCTCAAGTTCAGCCAGTCTTCGGACACTGGGGATTGTCCCACTGGTTAATTCTTTGTAAATATCAGTTAAGTTCTCCTTCAATTCGTTTTCGGTTTCTGCCTGAGTCCAGTAGTCTGGATACTCCTGGAGATAGCCAAGCCACATCTCCTCATCTTGCCAGTAAACATATTTTTTGGTTGTCATAGGGTGAATGACTTATGAACTTATCCAATCTATGCCAACCATCTTATCAAACTGGGCGATCGCCCTATCACAGTAAAAAGGGCGGTTAGAAACCGCGTCTACACAGATGAAACCCGCCTGCGCGGGTTAAAAACATTCATTTTCTCTTAGTCCGCGTAGGCGGACTTTGTTTGTATAGCCGCGAATTCTATTCGCCAGGATTTAAATCTCATTTGTAATGAGATAGGTCGGACAACTGTTCGACTTGCGCCTACCAAGCTATCCGATCTGGTTTTATTTTCGGACAAAGTTATCTCTGTCGCCGGAACAGGTCTGGACTCTTCTGGGTACGCCCTAACAATTCCCATTGTGCAGTTCTGACAGTAGAAGAGTGCTGGAAAAACCGAACACACCACCCGAAAACCGAGCCTGTTGTTGCGGTAGGCGGGAGAGTTATAGTTGCAGTTGGCAGTGCGACAGTTCGCCGGATTATTGTTCCAGGAACCGCCCCGTTTACCGATGCCTGTCCCAAGAAACTATTGTAGAAGTTAGTTACCCGTGGAAGGAATCGCGCAATATTTATTGATGGCGAATGGAAGAAATATAAAAAATTTTGAACGCGCTTCGCGCGAAAGAAGGGTAAAGAAATAAAGAGTAGAGGGCAAAAGAGCAAGAGAGTAAAGGGCTAGAAGAGTGCTGGAAAAACCGAACAAACAACCCGAAAACCGAGCCTGTTGTCGCGGTTGGCGGGAGAGTTATAGCTGCGGTAGGCAGCGCGACAGAGCGCCGGAGAACCGTTCCAGGAACCGCCCCGAAATATCCGATTTTCACTATTTCCATTCACTATCCAAGCTGTGCCATCAGTGGGCGCACTTACATAGTTGTTATGCCAGTGATCGGCACACCACTCCCAAATAGTGCCGTGCATATCGTACAAACCAAAAGCATTGGGCAAGTAGCTGCCCACAGAAGCCGTTTCTCCACCAAACATAGTGAGTAAAGCCATGCCAAGATTAGCTTGACACCGAGCTAATCTTGGTGTTAGAGTCTCCCCAAAATAGAATTCAGTTCTTGTTCCCGCTCGGCAAGCATATTCCCATTCGGCTTCGCTGGGCAAGCGGTATGGATGCCCCGTCACAACAGACAAGCGCCGACAAAATTCCACAGCCTCATGCCAAGAAACTAGTTCCACGGGGCGGCTATCTCCCTTGAAATTTGAAGGTTCAGCATTGAGAGCCATCTCAACTTGGGGCAGAGCCGCAACCCTCCGCCATTGTGCTTGAGTAACAGGATATTTTCCCATCAAAAAAGCTGGCACATGAACAGGATGTTGAGGCTTCTCATTATCATTTCCCTGACCCTCCGGTGAACCCATCTGGAAGGTTCCCGATGGAATTTTAACCATCTCTAGCAACACCCCATTACCCAAGTCTTCAGAAAAAAACTCTGCTGCCTTCCTAGTGCGGCTTTTTTCTTCTCCTTGTTTGTCAACAGTAATGACATCAAATTCAAAACGCCGCAGTTTAGTACCTGTGCTGTTGTGAGGGCTGGAGGCTTGACTAGTTCCTGCTTGTGTTTGAGCTTTATGTTTTGCTTCAGCTTGCTTACGTTGCTGCTCAAGTTTTATTTGTCGTTGCCGCTCCGCTTCAGCTTGCTGCTTGAGTTTTTTCTGATACCTTGCCTCTGCTGGTTCACGAATTGAGCGCTCAATTTGGGCAAAATCTTCATTCTTAAGTCCCAATTGCTGCTGAAAGTTTCTCAACCCCTCTACAACAGGCTGACTGAGTGGATATTCTACTTCAACGACTCTGGAAAATTCCTGCCTATAACGCTGTAATTTGGCTTCGTACTCCTTCAGTTTTTCTTGATACTTTGCCTCTGCTGGTTCACGAATCGACCGCTCAATTTGGGCAAAATCTTCATTCTTAAGTCCCAATTGCTGCTGAAAGTTTTTCAACCCCTCTACAACAGGCTGACTGAGTGGATATTCTACTTCAACGACTCTGGAAAATTCTTCTCTATAACGCTGTAACTTAGCTTCGTACTCCTCTTGCTGCCGACGCTGCTCTAGCGACTGTAGTTCCTCGACTTCATCCTGCTGTTTCTTTTTAGTTTGATAATCTAACTCAGCTTGGTCAAGAATTGGCTTTGAAATTCGAGCGACATCTTCAGGCTTTAGCCCCAAATCTCTCTGACGATTTTCCAGATCCTTCTCAATCTCTTCGCTAAAAGGATAATAACCCTTCTCAATTAACTTGTTGAGTGTTTGCTTATATTTATTCAGGTTTTCCACAACTCTGCTGTAAGGCTCATACGCACGAGTTTCAATTTCCTTTGCCTCTTCTGGCGTTAAACCCAGCGATTCTCGAAGTTCGTCTAAGGTGTCTCGTTCCACAATCGAAATCACACCGTCAGAAAGAGCCTCTTCAACCTTTTGCAGATACTGTGTTTCAATTACCTTTTTCTGCTCTGCTTGCTGCTTACGGTAGTCCAGCATTTGCTTGGCTGCTGTTCGGATGCCTTGTGTCACAGTCACAAAGGCTTCATCCCGGTTTTCCCAGCTTGTTACGGCTTTGGCATCTTTAGGAAACGCTTGTAGCTTGGCAAAAGGTGCGTCAAACCAGTCAAAAGGTCGTAGAATGACTGGAACGACATACGCCTGTTTTGACTCATGCCGCTGTAACGCCATTGGAATTTCAATGTCACGGCAGTATTTGGAGGCGATAAAGTCTGGGCTGATGAGTAATAGAATAATATCAGCAGACTCAAGCTCAGTCTTAATCTTGTCATCCCACTCCGTTCCGGCTGTAAGTTGGCGATCGTACCAGCTAGAGATAATGCCTTGCCATTGCAGGTTACTCAAATGAGTCGCAAGACTATCTCGCAAGTGTTCGTCTTTGTGGGAGTAGGAAATAAAAACTCTAACTGCGTCCTCTGCCATGTGACCCCAAGAAGTTGTTGAGAAGAATAAAGTACCTATATTTATTCTCCAACGGCGTAACTGCCTAATTCGGCATGAGATTCCGAAAAATAATGCTCTCAGTGCGTGCGATCGCATTGTTATGCCGTATTTTCAGCCTACGCTAACAATCAGAGTCTTTAGAAGCAATTAAATCGTGTATTTTAGCGTATTCCCAGATAAGCAGATCGTCTGTGATGATTAACCTTCTGCATTCAGATAGCCTAAAAAATAGGAATGGGCGGGAGTGAAGAATGGTCAACTTGTTGCGTTGCGATCGCAAAAGCAGAGTTTGATGTTTTTATCACTTTTTACCTTTCTTTCCACGCTGCCAACTTTGGCTGTTGGCTTGTTTGCTAAATTCCCCTTTGGGAAAAAGTCGCTGTTCTAATTCTTCATAGCTGCCTTCAAAATCACAATGACCGTAAAGCGGACATTTTTGGCAATAAATGCCTTTGGTGTAGCGTTCTAAGTTCTCACGATTGAAAAAATACGGTTTCTGACTAAAGGTGCTGGCAACCCACTGCCACGACATATTATTGCTAGCAGGATCTCCATCTAAAAGGTGTTCGAGAAACCACTTGGCTCCTGCTTGCCAACGAATACGCCGCCAATGGACAATATAAGCCGCTAGCCACATTCGTGCGTGATTATGTAGATAGCCAGTTTCTCTCAAATCATGGCTAAAGCTGTCGATGCAAACTCTGTCTGTGGTTCCTTGTTTGATATCTTGCAGCAATTCGGGTGCATATTCAGCCACGGTGTAACCAGTTTTGTACTCTTCCTGGTCTTTCCAGATTCCATCCCCTAACTTGATATATAACCGTTGCCAGTAGTCGCGCCAGCCTAGCTCGTTAATTAGTTTAGTAGCATCGTCTTGCTGCTGTACCCGTTCAAGGACATAATCTCGAATTTCCCGCAAACTCAAAACGCCATAGCGGATGTAAGGCGAAAGTCGCGTGACTGCACCTGCGAAAAAATTACGTGTTTGCGCGTAGCGTACTGGGTCAATTTTTTGTAGCGCTTTTTGTGCCGCTTTGCGTCCTCCCAGAGTTTCGCTGATGTGGTCATCGCGTTCTGCTGCATCTGGGAATTGTTCACGGAGGTAGGCTACCAACTCATCGCGGTTGGTAAATTCGCGTTGCATATCTTTAGACATCGTAAGCAAATATAAATGGGTGCGTAGGCGTAGCCCGCCACAGGCATCGCTCAATATATGTACAATTCTAAAGCGATTGCAATCTCTCACACCCCTATCATGAGCAACATTCCCCAAGTCGGACAACCAGCGCCAGATTTCTCCACTCCTGACCAAAATAGCAATTCAGTTACTCTTAACGACCTCAGCAGTCAGTGGATTGTTCTCTACTTCTACCCCAAAGATGACACACCCGGTTGTACCACCGAAGCGAAAGATTTCACCGAGTTGTATCAAGACTTCAGCGAACTGGGAGCGAAAATCTTAGGTGTAAGTCCAGATTCGGGTAAATCCCATTGTAAATTTATCAGCAAACATAACTTATCAATCACCCTCTTGAGTGACCCAGAACATCTTCTAACAGAAGCCTACGGCGCTTGGCGCTTAAAGAAGTTTATGGGCAAAGAATATATGGGTGTTGCTCGCTCAACCTTTCTAATTTCACCTGATAAAATTATTTTATATACTTGGCCGAATGTAAAAACCAAAGGTCATGCTCAGGCAGTTTTAACTAAATTACGGGAATTAGCAGCCACATAACGCGACTGAATGCAAGTATAGTTACAGCAATGCTACGTGAAATTGCTCTAGAAACTGCCAGCGTGATGATTGAAGCAAGGAATTAGACTTTTCACAATTTGAAATGAACATGATTCAAGTCATCCAAGCCCAAAATGTCACTCTTGCCTACTTAAAGAAAAAATTTGCTCTATATAAATCTGAAGATGAGCAATTTTTTACAGAGTGGTTTGACTACATACCTGAAATTTCAGAAGTAGAAAAGCAATATTTAGACCGAGTTAAAAACAACTATCTCAATGTGCTTGAAAATGCTCCTCTTTTAGAAGAAGCAGTAAAATTGGTAGTATTATCTCCGTTGCTAGATTTAGCTGGTTTTTATCGTCCTCCTTTTTATATTTATACTAAAGAAAGTGGAGAAATTAGTGAAGAAATTGTCATTAAAAATGAAGTAAATGCCAAAGATACTAAAGAAATTATATAGCGGTTCTCGTTTACGTGAGGTACACCCGTAGGGGCACGGCACTGCCGTGCCCCTACACCTGGCGATATAATGTTGTACCGCATCTGAGTGGGAACAGCTATAAAAGGTAAAATTGATGTCTTAGTTCTCCAAGATCAGCTATGGTTACTGATAATTGAATCTAAAAGGTCTAGTTTTTCCTTGACAAAGGCGATTCCTGAAGCACTGACTTATATGTTGGCAAATCCTCAACCCAATCATTCTGCATATTCCTTGGTAATTAATGGAGAAGATTTCCAATTTATGAAGTTGATAAAACAAGATAAACCAATGTATGCTTTATCTGATAGATTCACTTTATATAGACGCGAAAATGAATTATATAAAGTTTTGAATATATTAAAAAAATTAGGCCAAGTTTTGAGTTAATAATTATGTCTATTCGTCCTATATACCTTGATTGCCACGCTACTACACCCGTAGATGAACGGGTATTAGCAGCAATGATCCCTTACTTCACAGAAAAGTTTGGTAACCCAGCAAGTATTAGTCATGTTTACGGTTGGGAAGCAGAAGCTGCTGTTAAACAAACGCGAGATATTTTAGCAGCAGCAATCAACGCCACACCAGAAGAAATTGTTTTTACAAGTGGGGCAACAGAAGCTAATAATTTAGCTATTAAAGGTGTTGCTGAAGCTTATTTTAAAAAAGGTCAGCATATTATTACTGTTGCAACTGAACATAATGCAGTTATTGACCCTTGTAATTATTTAAAAACTCTCGGTTTTGAAATTACTATTCTCCCTGTCCAAAAAGATGGATTGATTGATTTAACTGAGTTAAAAAAATCTTTCCGTCCTGAGACAATTTTGGTGTCGGTAATGGCTGCAAATAACGAAATTGGCGTGTTACAGCCTTTAGCTGAAATTGGAGAAATGTGCCATGATCGCAACATCATTTTCCACACCGATGCAGCCCAAGCTATTGGTAAAATTCCCCTAGATGTGCAAGCGATGAAAATTGACTTGATGTCGCTAACAGCACACAAAGTATATGGGCCAAAGGGCATTGGGGCGCTGTACGTCCGCAGGCGTAACCCTAGAGTGCAACTGGCTCCTCAGCAGCACGGTGGAGGACATGAACGGGGAATGCGTTCTGGAACATTGTATACACCGCAAATTGTCGGCTTTGGCAAAGCTGTAGAAATCGCTTTGGCAGAACAAGCAACAGAAACCCAACGCCTCACCCAGTTAAGGCAAAGCTTGTGGGAACAGCTTTCTCAACTTGAAGGAATTCATCTCAACGGACACCCTCAAGAGCGATTAGCGGGAAACTTGAATATCAGCGTTGAGGGGGTGGATGGAGCCGCACTTTTGCTAGGATTGCAGCCAGTAATGGCGATTTCTTCTGGTTCTGCTTGCTCATCGGCAAGTACTGCACCCTCCCATGTTCTGACAGCACTGGGAAACCCCCAACAGCTAGCTTATGCCTCAGTGCGGTTTGGGATTGGGCGGTTTAATACCCAAGAGGAAATTGATATTGTGGCGAAACATGCGATCGCTACAATTGAAAGTTTACGTAAGACCTCTTTTATGGATTCTCACTCAAGAAAGCCCCAATCTGATCTAGTTCCTGCTGATTGAGGCGAAATTCCCCAGCAGCGATGATTCCTTCCACCTGCTTGGGATTGCGTGCGCCAACGATCGCAGCCGTCACCGCCGGATTGTTTAAAGTCCAAGCGATCGCCACCTCACCGGGGGAGCGATCGTGTTGCTTACCAATGTGCTGCAACACCTCGACTAACTTCAAGTTACGAGATAAACGTGGCTCCTGAAATTCACTGCTATTCTTACGCCAATCATCATCTGGTAAATTGGCAACCCGCTCAGGTGTCATCTTTCCTGTAAGCAAGCCAGATTGCATCGGTGAATACACAATCACACCGATGTTATTCTCCTTACAAAAAGGCAGAATCTCGTTTTCAACATCACGCTTAACCAGTGAATAAGGCGGTTGCAATGAGGTAACTGGCGCAATTTCCTGGATACGTTTCAACTGTTCAACATTGAAGTTTGAAACCCCGATATAGCGAACCTTACCCTCATCCTTTAACTTGGCGAGAGTCGTCCAGCCTTCTTCAATTTCTGATTCTGGATTAGGCCAGTGAATTTGGTAAAGATCAATGGTTTCAATATCGAGTCGGCGCAGGCTAGCTTCAACCTCACGCCGCACAGAATCCGCCTTCAGGCTGCGACCGATTTCGCCCTTTTCATCCCAAATCATTGAGCATTTAGTGAAAATGTAGGGGCGACTAGATCGGCCTTTGAGCGCCTTAGCAACAACCTCCTCAGAATGTCCCAGACCATAGATAGCTGCGGTGTCAATCCAATTAACGCCGAGGTCAAGAGCGCGAGCGATCGCTTCAATCGATTCCTGGTCATCCTGCGCTCCCCAACCAAAAGCCCATCCATCTCCACCGATCGCCCAGGCTCCAAAGCCGATTGGGGTAATGTGAAGCTCCGAATTGCCGAGCTGTTTGGTTTGCATATCTACTTTCTCCAAGAATTTTTGAGTCAATTGCTAGTTTAGATTGCAAATATTTTCTCAACCGCTATCTGAGGTGTGAATGATTACTGATGAAAGCACGACAGCGTATCACTACTTATGTAGGATTACTAAATTCTAAATATTGTGTTGATACATACTACTTATACATTAGTACAGTACTGCGTAAATCCAGCTACTATCTCAATTACAATGCCATGCCCCTACGAGAAATCTACATGTATCAGGATTTTTGTGAATTGGTATCACTGTTTATCAAAATAGATAAGTAATATGTCAGAAGATTTAAAAGGCAAAGTTGCGCTGATCACAGGTGCAAATAAAGGTATTGGGTATGAGATTGCACGCCAATTAGGTTCTAGAGGTGCTACTGTTCTTGTTGGTGCCAGAGATATAAAACGTGGTGAAGAAGCGGCGAATAAACTTCGTTTAAATGAAATAGATGCCCGAACAATTCAACTGGATGTCATCGACCAAAAAACAATCGATTCTGCGGCTAAACAAATCGAGAGCGAATTCGGAAAACTTGACATCCTTGTGAACAATGCTGGGATAATAAGTGATGGCGATCGCCTGCCACCTAGTCAAGTTGATATTGAAACACTGCGACACACTTATGAAACCAATGTATTTGGAGTGTTTGCAGTTACAAAAGCGATGTTGCCACTCTTGAAGAAATCCAAAGCAGGGCGAATAGTTAATTTATCAAGTGGTTTAGGTTCTCTGACTCAGAACTCTGATCCAAATTATGAGTTCGTTGATTTTAAGCTTCTTGCTTATAACTCATCAAAGACAGCAGTAAATGCGATCACAGTTTTGTTGGCTGCTGAACTAAAAGGTACCCCGATTAAAGTCAATGCTGCTGATCCTGGTTTCACAGCAACTGACATTAATCAATACCAAGGATATCGCACTGTTGAGCAAGGAGCGATCGCACCAGTGAGACTTGCCACTCTACCTGATGATGGTTCTAGCGGAGGATTTTTTGATGAGAATGGCGTGGTTCCCTGGTAGAAAGTAGGGGGAATTGGGCAATGGGTAGCAAAAACTTAAATGTTGAGCCTTTGAGGCTCAACATTTAAATTTTAATAGGGATTTGAATCAATCCGTCCCCTTTTGACACTCCTGAGATAGTACCCAGAGGTTGGTCTGTTTCTCAAGTTAAAGGTGTCGCCACTGCGAACTTTCCAAATTTTGTAATTAGAAAAGGTCAAAGGCGTTCGGGGTTCACATACTTCCGGCATATGATTGCCAAGTACAAAGTACGCCGCACCCCTACCCATAACTTTCACCAAACCGTTCTTATCCACAAGAACTGATGTACTCTCACTAACCGCTATACCTAAAACACTGCTAGATACACCGTCCTTAATTTGACGAGCAATGAAAGCCATAATTCGACCCATTCTTTCTCGCCTGTCGAAATGTGTATCTACGATGGTTCCCTTCAAATTACTCCAATTGAAAAAGTTGTAAGTAAAAGTAATGTCCCGGTAGGGATCTTCGAGTGCATCCCTAGTTTCAATGCCTTTTTCGGAAGAAGCACAAGCATCATAGACACAATCACTTTGGATCATCGCACCCGCACTAGTGCCACCAACACCACCTCCCTTAAGGTAAACTGACTTAACGGCAGCCTCAAGCTTGGTATCTTTCCAGTTGCGGATGTATTGACATTGGTCGCCGCCAGCAAAGAAAATCACATCAGCGTTTCTGACTTTTTCATAAATCTCAGCTTTGTTTGCTTCTTGTCTATTGCGAATCAGAAGAGTTTCCACAGAGTTTACGCCCTTCATGGCATAAATTAGCCGATTGTAATCGTGATTACCATTCGTGCGGAGAACTACAACATTAACTTTAGTGCCTGAGTTAGTACTTCCTCTAACTTGGTTAATCATCCACTGGATTGCATCATCGACATCGGGGCCACCCCCACCTAAGCTAAGGACTGGGCCCGCTAAGGAGGGACGAACCTCGAAAGAGGGGGAGGGGCGGACATCAACAGTGTCGCCCAGGAAGTAGCGTTTCCAGTTTGCAATAAAACGGGTTATTAGGAAGGTTCCCATCTTCAACAACTTGATTCCTGTACTTTTCAAGCGCCTTGCTATGCTTGGGAATGCCTTTGTCATACTAAGCTTCTGGAGCAAACTGCAATTATTGCTAGGCTGTTACGCTCTTTAATTGCTTATTTATTCGTGAAATTCGTCCCTTGTCATTAGTCATTTATCAGTTTTCCTTTGTGAATAATCAATGACAAATGACAGTTTTAACGAAAAAATGTGCAATTTAGACGCGCACTAGCTTAACTTTGGCACTAGAGAGGGTAGAATTTCCAGCGTACAGGGCTTGTACTGTTTTTTTACGCCATAACCCAGAGTAATCATTAATTCTCTGGCTTACTCTGCGAAAATCTCCACATTGCTTGTGCTATTTGTAGCGCTTCTCCTTTGGATATACCACAATACCCGGTAGGGCTACAGCAATGCTAATTGGGTAAACTTAACGTAAAAACAATTCTAGACAGCGCTTTGAGAGATTGCCTAAGAGCCCCAGGGGGGACTGCCGCCTTCCTTATACCAATTCACAAAAATCCTGATACATATAGATTTCTCGTAGGGGCATGGCATTGCCATGCCCTTACCAGCGTATTTGTATCATTATTAAAGTGAAATAGTATTACTCGTGGTAGCAGCCCAATGAGGCGCATTTCTAGGTAAAAAACCGCTATAAATTTAGCAACACCCATTCACTCTAAGGTGAAATAGCATTGAAAGGGAAGATAAATAAATGCACACCCAATCAACAGAAATAAACCTGCTCACTTCATCTAGAGAATTACCTCTATATGGCAAAAGAATTTTAGTAACAGCACCGAGAAACTATGCTTATAGGTTATCTGAACAAATCATCAAACAAGGTGGTTCACCGATTTTCATGCCTACTATCGAAACCTGCTATTTATCAAACTACACTAAGTTAGATATTGCTCTAAACTATATAGGCGAATTTGATTGGATTCTCTTCACAAGTAGAAATGGGATTACCGCATTTTTTCACCGGATGAATGATTTAGATATTCCCATATCTGCGATACAAAAATGCCACTTATGTGCTTTAGGAAAAGATGTAGAAAGCTTATTGTCTTTTTGTGGAAAGGTAGATTTAATCCCAACAGAATCTAGCCCAGCCGGAATTGTAGCTGAATTGGCAAAACTTCCGCAAATTCACGCTCAAAAAGTGCTGATACCTGCTCCAGAAGTTGTTGGTTTGCCTGAGCCTGATATTGTACCCAATTTGATTACGGACTTGGAGAAATTGGGTATAAAAGTAACTCGCGTACCTACCTACACTACACGGAGTTTAGACAAAAGTATCTACGGTATGGAATTAAATCTGATACATCAAGGAATGATCGATGTAATTGCCTTTAGTAGCACGGCGGAAGTAGAAAGCTTTTTGACAATGGTCAACTCGCCAAGCGATTATGAACGTTGTATTGTTGCATGTTTTGGCCCTTATACAACTGCTAATGCGCGAAAGTTAGGTGTGAATGTTTCTATCGTGTCCAGAGATTATAGTTCATTTCAGGGATTTGCTGAAGCGATCGCAACATTTTTTTCTCTGTGATTTTGGTCTGGAGCTTTTGGTACATGTAAACTAGCCCCACTAACCACTTGCGAATCTAAAACAGTCAACCACAATCAACTCTAGACTAGCAGCACATAAACCCGTAGTATCGAATATGGAGTTTATATGAGTTAGGGATTGTTACATGGCAACTTATAAGGTCACATTAAAGACCCCAGACGGTGAACAAATAATTGACGTTCCTGAGGATGAGTACATTCTAGAGATCGCTAACGAGGAATATGATCTAGACTTGCCCTATTCCTGTAACGCTGGCTCTTGCTCGACCTGCACCGGAAAGCTGATTTCAGGTACAATTGACCAATCAGATCAGAATTTCTTAGACAACGATCAAATGGATGAAGGATGGGTTCTTACATGCGTTGCCAAGCCCACTTCTGATTGCGTCATCGAAACCCATCAAGAAGAAGCGCTTAATGCTTAACTAAGAAATGTGGATTTAATAAAGAGCAAGTTTTGTAGGGTGCGTTAAAATATTCGTCCTAGCGCACCAAAAATCTGAGGTGGTGCCGTACTCACGGCGATAACACACTCTAAAAGATTTAAAATTTTGCACTTTCGTAATAAATCTGTATAGGCTGAGTAATTCACGCTAAAAAGCGTTCTCCTTTTGGAGAACGCTTTTTACTTAGTTTAATAGATAGCTAGCAGATATAAAGCAGAAATTAGCCAGATTATGCTAGATTAACTTTGACAACTTTATTCTTTTCTTCTTCAGCTTTGGGTAGCGTCAGGTTCAAGATGCCATCTTTATAATCTGCCGTGACGTTAGTATTTTGAATCCGAGCAGGTAAAGGAATTACACGTTGGAATTTACCGTAGTGGAATTCGCTCTTGATTACACCTTTCTCTTCAGATTTAGCTTCAGACTTCCGCTCACCACTGAGGTATACAGCATTTTCTGTAACTTGCAAATCCAGGTCTTTAGCTTCAATTCCCGGAAGTTCTAGTTTTAGATGAATTGCATCTTCAGTTTCTTTTAACTCAGCAGCAGGAACTCTAGAGAAGCCTTTCTCCAAAAATGCAGATGGCAAAGTATCTTCATCAAATAAACGATTGATTTGACGTTGTATCGCGTTAAATTCTTGCCAGGGGTTCATACGTACTAATACCATATCTCTACCTCGTATTACCAGTATTTTTGCTGTCCAAGGATTGGAGGATTTGATTCCTTTCTTTGTTCTCATAGTATTGAAAAATAAAAGTGAGGTAAATTCGGTTTTTATCACCTGACTGATGATGATTGCCGATCCAGAAATCTCTTTACTAGTAATTTACGGTAAACTGAACTATTGGTGTTCGGTAAGTTCGATAAAAACAGACTTGAAATATAGCAATTATATTTAAAATTTCGGTACAAGTATCACTCGCATCACTGCTCTTAAAGCTTGTAACCAGTAGCGTATCCTACAAATGTTTAGTAGATTCACGCCAATAATGATAATAGTTCGACCTATTGTATTTTTTAATTTCACAGAGATAAGATAATAAGAGATTCCTCACAAACCGCTGATAACAGATATGTCAACAAGTTGGATTTACCTTATTGCAGCAATCCTCTTTGAAGTTTCAGGCACAACTTGCATGAAGTTATCGCAAGGATTTACTAAAATAGTCCCTTCCATATTAATAGTTGTATTTTATGGACTTTGTTTTACTTTTTTAACCCTTGCTCTCAAAAAACTTGAAGTAAGTGTAGCTTATTCTGTTTGGGCTGGATTAGGAACTGTCCTAATTGCGATAATTGGTATTATTTGGTTTCGTGAATCTGCCACGTTTATCAAACTTTTGTCAATTTCCCTAATAATCATAGGGGTAATTGGCATAAATGCAAGTCAATAAATAAAAAAAGTATGAGTCAAAAAAAGTATCTTTGGATTCAAGAATCAAAGCTTAGACACGCAATATAGCGCTCCTCTTCAATCATATCCGGCTAATCACTTGTTAATAGCATCTCTCCGTATTAGCCCAAAACTTTAAGTATTTAAGCGGATATGAGATTAGAGATGGCTTCAAATAAAAAATACCTCGTCCATATGAAAATAGACAAGGTAAATAAACCAAAACTGATCATTCTGCTTGTTGCTGTTGTAGTGAATACACCAGCAATTTTTATTGTTCCGCTAGCAAAGCAAAATGAGCAGACTTAGCTAAATTTTCTTAAAAGTATAGTAAACCTCGGTAAATATAGCCCACAACTATTTAACTTTTAATACTTTAGCAAAGACAACCAAACTCATGCAGCCAAATTGGCAGGTTTTTTATACACTTAGGTGTAAAAAGTCTTATTTAATGGTGGTATATCATACTGATTCTTGATGAAGCTGCAATATATTTTTACTCCCAGCTAAGGCCGTCCTGCCGATACTAAGGTAGGGCTATTTCATTCGATAAGGAGGGAAAAATTGTCAAATCACCCCTAGACGCTCCATTTAGCTTAAACAACAATTCATCCCGCTTCGCGGTGATATGTGGGATGAATTTGTGGGTTGATGATAGCGTAGCGTAAAGCCTGCGGCATAGCTTCTCTACGAGACGCTACCGCGAACGCTTAGAGCGAGTCCGCGAGCGTCGATCATCACCACTTTCTGGTCGGTCTTGTGTTTCAATATAGGAATAATATTTGATTTCGGAAAAAGACTACGAGATAATACGGGGGCAGAGTTTTGTCAATACCTGTATTTAGTTAATTCATCCCGTATTTATGCAACGCCAGAATTTCCAAGCGGTTCCACTTGTCACAACTCCATATATGAATTTAATATCATTCCTGCTCTTTGGTTGAATATCTGAGCAGCAATCATGCTAGCTACACATTTCCCCAATCCATTGCACCTTAACGCGAAATTAAAAATAGCTAGAGAAAAACCAGATAATTACTCCAGTTCCCAGTACACAAATAATTCCCGCCAAACCAGCTAGGGGTTTTTTGTTCTTACCTGTGAACCAGTCAGAGACCTTACCTGTGTAAATAATTAGTTCTGCTGTGTCTATCGTTGCGATCGCCCATACCCATCCCGCGTGTAACCCCCAAGCTAAACCCAAATTGTTGCTTGCAGCAAAGCGTGCTAACACCAGCACCATTCCCATTAGCCACAATCCAGGAAGTTGAGGTGCGGTTTCGCGTTGCTCCCAAACCAAATGTAGCAAAGCAAAAATCAAGCTAGAAATTGCTGCTGCGACCCAAACTGGATAATCCTGCGCTAATTCAGTGAACAGGAAACCGCGAAAAATTAACTCTTCTATCCCACCGACTAATAACGCTATTAAGAAAATCGGTAGCAAGATGGGTAGTATTAACTTGAAATTCGTCTTTTCAAAAGAACACCAACCTAACCCAAATTGCCCACTAAATACAATAGCTAGGCTCACCACTCCCAAGCCAAAACCTAGTGCTAAAGAACCAAGAGTTGAAAGATTTCCAACAAAGCCGTAATCCGAAAAAGATTTATTGGTCAACCAACTAACTCCCCACAGAATCAGGGGAGCTAATAGGTAAAGTGACACCAATAATGGCATCTTTTGCTCTGGCTGCAAAGGTTTAGAGGGTTGCCAATTGAGCAATATTGCTGATACTGTTGCGACTGGCAACCAGCAAACTATCCAGAAAATAAAAAACGCCATCACTACAACTAGTGCTGGTGCATTTTCCATAAACGCCAGTAAGGCGTTGACAGGAGACTCAAAGAAAGTTATCAAAACAAACAAAAAAAACACGATAGATTTCTTGCACTATAGATTTCTTGCTGATTAATCAAGACTCTACTAAATTTGGTGACTTCTGCAAGGGGTCTAATCGTATTTTTTGCCTGAGACAAAATTTTCTGAATAGAGATGCCAGTTTGCTGCCGCGGTAAGGACAAGTTATCATCACCTGAAACTTATCCCTACCATCAGCAAATTTACTCTTCCTCTTCCAAATCTTCGTCTGATTCGTCGGAGTCTATATCTTGTGAAGTTAGTTTTTTATCACTTTCACCGAGTTGAATCAAGTGAATATGCTTGTATCCCAACCTAATTTCAAACTCATCTCCAGGCTTTAAGCCCATTGCCTTGGTATATGTGGCACCAATCACAATCTGACCATTTTGATGGACACTAACCCGATATGTCGGTTCACGACCACGACCATCTTTAGGTGCTTCTGGACTTAGAGGAATTCCTCTAGCCGATAGCAAAGCGTCATAAAAATCAGTGAGATTGACACGAACCTGGTTATTCTTAGTAACAGTGTAATAGCCGCACTGTTTAGCTCTTTCTCGGCGTGGTAAGGTGGAAAGTTCTTTTACTTTAGCAAGTAGTGCTTTTCCGGTTAATGGTGCTGTTGCAGTTTCAGTCATTATGCTCAAATTTTCCTTACTCTCTCCAAACTGATAAATGATGTAGTCTTATGCCAGCATTTGACTTTTTAGCATTTGCATAGAGCTACTTAGGACTCTAGTGTAACGGGTGAATTCCTACCGATAGGAGCCAAAAGCACTTCTATTATGGTTGTCTACAACCAATTAGAGGTTATAGTTGCCATAGAAATTAATTTTGCTGATTTCACGGCACTTTTAACCATTATTCGCCATCAGAAATTAAATTATTTTCTCTTTTGGCGCTACTGTAGCGGTGTAACTTTCAGCCACCTTTACAAATTGGGTTGGTTCTACTCCAAATAAGTCGTAGACCCAATAAATTGGAGGTTTTCCACTTTCAGTGCTTGCCCTTCTAGCCAATAAGCAGGTAGAGTTTTCTCTACTCGTCCTCTCAAGCTTAGGACAACATAGTATTTCAATAGAGTCCTACGGGCATATGCCCTTTTGTCCTGCCAGTAGAGACACGAATTTTCTTGTCTCTACATTACGAATCAACAAAGCAGTAGTAGCCGCGCTGATACGGCTATTGATTCTGTTTTGTGACTTCGTAATTTTATATTAAATACTAGCATGGACTAATAATAGCAAAATAGTTGTTTAATTTTGAATTAAAATTGCTGGTAAATTTTTATTTAAATTCCTGGACTTAAAGGTTGGAAAAAGCAGTGACGATTTTCCTCACCCTTTATTGCCAGTGTGAGTATTGCCATATGGCTTTTATAAAAATTTATCTAATTTAGACGAGCAGTTTTGACCAATGAGTTAAATCCAAGATTTTCTTGATTGAGAGAAGGCGAAAATCTAAAAGTCTCGCGCATCGGGGATTCCTGATGCACGAGACTTTTATTTAAAAGTGGTGAGAATTTTTCCTCGGTTTATTACCGTAAGCTTAAAAGCGGTCAAAGGATTTTGTACGTCTGTCTATGGGAAGAATAAATCTCTTAACATATGTCTAGCGCTTGATTGCCACTACTATAATATTCAACATGCGCTTTTACACTTCTATATAATCAAAAAATTCAACCTTCGCTACCGCTTGACAGAATTTTCCAGCCAGGAGTGCTAAATTCAAGTTGACATCAAGATGTGTTGCTAACCTGACATGCATTTAATTTCGATATGATCGCTAGGTCAAAGATGAACCTAAGTCTCTTTCTAAGCAAACTCCCTTTCCTTTGCATTCCCAAACAGCTAAATTAAATGCAAAGCTGTAATTACATTTTTGACGTTTTATCTCAGAATTTGACACAAATCTTGGCTACAGCGCTGCTATAAGTAAAGTTTTAATGGTTATCCTTAAACTAGAATCAGTCGCTCTTTCATCGTCAGCCTATTAACACCAGGGTTTGAATTAAGTCCAAAAAAGTATAGCTCACTTTTCATAACTACCTGCCTTGACTGATGATTGTTGAGGCTGGTGAAGTAATTTTAAAATTTTGGTTAGTGGTCATGGAAGTTATTTTTAAGGTCATTCGACAGCAACAAAATTCCTCCCCCGTTGTGCAAACCTACCTTGTAGACGCAGAACCAGGTAATACAATCTTGGATTGCCTTAATCACATTAAGTGGGAGCAAGATGGAACCTTGGCGTTTCGCAAAAATTGCCGCAATACCATTTGTGGTAGCTGTGCTATGCGAATTAATGGACGTTCGGCTTTAGCTTGTAAGGAAAATGTGGGCAGTGAGCTTGCCAGATTACAACAAATACCATCATCCCAAAGTAAAGTAAATGCCATTCCCGAAATCACGATCGCACCTCTAGGTAATATGCCCGTGATTAAAGATTTGGTTGTAGATATGAGTAGTTTCTGGAATAATTTAGAGGCAGTTGCTCCTTATGTGAGTACAGCAGCACGACAAGTACCAGAAAGAGAGTTTTTGCAAACACCACAAGAGCGATCGCGCCTCGATCAAACTGGTAACTGTATTATGTGTGGTGCTTGTTACTCTGAATGCAACGCCCGTGAAGTTGATCCAAACTTTGTTGGTCCTCATGCTCTTGCCAAAGCTTACCGGATGGTAGCAGACTCCCGCGATAGCGACACCCAAAATCGCTTAGAAAGCTACAACGAAGGTACTAAAGGCGTATGGGGTTGCACCCGTTGTTTGTACTGCGATTCAGTTTGTCCAATGGAAGTTGCACCATTAGAACAAATCACCAAAATTAAACAAGAAATTCTCACCCACAAACAAGCCAGCGATAGTCGCTCAATTCGTCACCGAAAAGTATTGGTGGATTTAGTTAAAGAAGGTGGTTGGATTGATGAACGTCAATTTGGTTTACAAGTTGTCGGTAACTACTTTAAAGATTTAAAAGGATTACTCAGTCTTGCACCCCTCGGTTTGCGGATGATCCTCCGGGGTAAGTTTCCCCTATCATTTGAACCTTCAGAAGGGACGGAACAAGTGCGATCGCTCATTGAATCTGTGCAACAAGTAGAAGCGGATAAAAGTTAGGTGTGATGAGTTAGGAGTTGGGAATTTTAACTCCTAACTCCCAATTCATAACTGATAACTCTAGTTCAACGGGGTTCTTGAGGTATATTCAACGGTCGCCCATAACCGTCATATACTAAAACATCCCACTGCCCGTTGTTACTCGACTCAAAAGCAATCCTACTACCATCAGCGCTAATTGCAGGGTTGCGGACTTCAGCTTGCAGGTTATTAGTTAAATTTCGTGATTGGCGTGTTTCCCGGTCGTAGAGAAAAATAGCCGATCGCCCCTGACGGCTAGAACCATACACAACATAACGACCATCTTGTGAAACGCTAGGATGAGTTGCGATCGCATCAAGGGAGTTTAAGCCTGGCAAATCAACCAAATTACGAGTTACCGTATCAAACATATAAACATCTTGGCTACCCCGTCTGTCAGTAATAAAAACAATGTATCTCCCAGAAATTTGCGGGTCTAATTCCGACGCTAAACTATTGAGACTCCGACCCCCCGGATCAAAGGGATAACTCAAAAGGCGAGGGTAGCCAAAACATCCAGTCAATAAACTTAAGCATAAAAATGCAGGTATAAAAAAGACACGTTTCATATATTGGGCATTGGGCATGGAGCGGGCATTAATTATTCTCCCTCATCTCCCTGCTCCCTTGCTCCCTACCTTAAAAGTGCTGAGTAAAAATACTAATCCCCAGTCCCCAGTCCCCAGTCCCTAATTCCTCTTTTATGCAAGGCTTTTGAAACTCGTTTCATCGGGACTGCCTTCTACGGAGGCGAACCTACAGTTGCACCGTTGGGAATATCTAACTCAATATTTGGCCCCCGGTCTAGGACTTCAATATCCCACTGACCACGGCTGGCGGTTTCAAAAGCAACATAACGTCCATCTGGGCTAATATTTGGTTTTCTGACCCAGCCGCGATAGGTTGGTGTGACGATTTGCGACTGTTGCGTAGCGCGATCGTAAAGCGCCACTACAGGTCTACCTTGGTCACTAGTAATATAAGCAATGTAACGCCCTGTATAGCTCAAGCTAGGGCTTTCAGCAATTGTCTCCGCTCGGTTTATGCCCGGAGTGCCAATAAACAGTTGCCTCTCCAAATCGAAAACCAGTAGCTGCTGATTACCATTCCGATTAGATACAAACGCTAAAAAGCGCCCATTTCCACTCAAAGCAGGTTGCTCCTCGGTGTAGCGACTGTTGAGGGAAGTAGGCCCTATGGGAATATTGTTAGAACCACAAGATGCAAGCAAGCTTGTTAAACCAAAAACTAGGCTCCAATGAATTGGTCTTTGGAGCCAAAATGTAGGCGTAAATTTTTCCACCTCAACTTTTTTCCGTCGCCTTTAAACCTACTTCTACGCAAACTGTTTCAAACATCATCATCAAAATCGGTCGAATTATCTGGCCCCTGATTTGGCTTTTCAATCGGGTTGTATGGCACATAATCAGTTGGGATCGCCTCATCATCTTCGCGCGGTCTTCGAGGAGCCGAGTCAGCGGGTGGACGACGCCTTCTTGGTCTGGGAGCAACATCATCTTCACGACTTTCTGGACGCCCAGACCCGTTACTAGTACGCCGAGAAGGTTTTCTGACTTCCCCTCCCGAACTTTCCCAATCATCAACTTGCCTAGATGAAGAACCCCAATTTTCTTCTTCAGAGGTTTCAGAAGGGCGATTCACAGGACGCCCAGAAGTCCGCCGACGTGTTCTATCAGCTGGAGCCTGTCTTTCGCTACTGCTGCTGTTACGGCGTTCTGAACGACGGGGGGGTTGCTCCTCGTAGTAGTCATCACGAGTTGAAATCTCATCCCTGCTACCCCGAATCCGGGCACGCACGGGGCGTTCCTCCTCGTCTTCATAAGGCAATGGATCTAAGTCTGCATCCATTTCAGCCTGATACTTTCTGCGATCGTTGTAGGAATAGTTTCTGCTTACCTCTCGCTCATCATCCACAATCGGAGTGTTGCGCTTTGCTTGCTGGGTAGCTATACTCCGCAAACGAATACTTTCAACTGCAAAAAATACAGTTGTGCCAACTAAAAGCAGTTGACCAAATTGCAGAATCGGGTCTAGCCGCCATCCTTGAAACACGAGAATGAAGCCGCAGAGCAAGCCGACTGCTGCAAAAAAGATATCTTGATCTCGTGACAATTCTGGACGCACAGTGCGGAGAAAATACAGTGCTGCCCCAGCCACAGCCAGGAAAATTCCTAGAATACTGGCTGAGTTTGCCCCAAAATTTACCTGAGCCAGAAAACTGGCTGAGTTCAGCCCAAAATTTATCATTGCTGTTTTCCCAATATCAAATCTATGTTAGCGAGTCACAATTAAAATCACTACTCTAATTAGGCACGATAAATATTGAAGCTTCAAAGCCTCTGGCAAAGAAGCTCTGAAGCCGTTCACCGAAAAGTAAAAACACCTATGTCTGTCATCTACAACTGCCACTAGCCTCAAAAACTGCTGCTTTTGGTGCAATTAATGTAGATAGGTGACAGACAATCGATTATGAGAGTTGAATTAACTCTCATAAGCATTATGAACGCTGAATTTTATCTTTTTGGCTAATGAAAATTAGACCAACTGTAACGGGTATCACAACAATTGCAGTACCCCATAACAGACTCCAAAGAAAATTTGCTAAAGAAGGCGTCATACTTCTCAACCTTTTTTTACACACTTCATCCTAATTTTAATAGTGTATTACTTTCTTGAGAAGCCTCTAACTCTGAACTGCCAAACTTGGTAACTGCTGTGAGCGAGTTTACTTTTTTATTCCCGAAGAAAGTCACAGTATTTAGTTAAAATGATGATAAGAGTGCTTTACAAAGCTTAAAATTTTGTGGCGTTCGCGAAGCGCGGCTTGCCGTTCGCCTAAGTTTTTCTTTCTTTACAGATAGATAGTACCTTAAACCGATGACTGGTGTTGACCTGACTGCTTGGATTCTGGGCCCTGTCTTAGGGCTAATGACATTTTTATTTATATTTCGCATCATTCTCACTTGGTATCCGCAAGTGAATCTGAATCGTCTGCCCTTTAATTTAATAGCTTGGCCTACTGAACCGTTTTTAGTGCCATTGCGAAAACTGGTGCAACCTATAGGCGGAGTGGACATTACACCTATTATTTGGGTTGGTATCTTCAGTCTGCTGCGAGAAATATTACTAGGTCAACAAGGATTGCTGACTATGTTATCTCGTGTGAATTAGGGTACAGGTTACAGGGTATAGGGAACAGGTTAAAGGTTATAACCCTGCCCCCTGTAACTTAAGATCAGAGAGATCGGCACGGATGGTGGAAGGTGGTACAGGTTACAGATTATAACCCTGTCCCCTGTAACCTATAACCTCTTTCCTTCCCTACTCCCCACTCCCCTAGCCGTTCATTTCCTGCACAAAATTTGTATAGACGTTACCCTGCAAAAACTGTGGAGTCTCCATAATTCTTTGATGAAACCCGATCGTCGTGGGTAATCCAGTGATGGCACATTCCCGGAGTGCGCGTTTCATACGGTTAATAGCAGTAGGCCGGTCTGGTGCCCAAACAATTAACTTGCCAATCAAGGAATCGTAGTAGGGCGGGATTTGATAATCTGTGTAAACGTGAGAATCAATCCGAACACCAGGGCCTCCAGGGGGCAGATAGCCACTGATTCGTCCAGGAGAAGGGCGAAAGTCATGATCGGGGTCTTCAGCGTTGATTCGGCATTCGATCGCATGACCCCGCAAGACTACTTGCTCTTGAGTAAGCTTGAGTCTTTCCCCTTGAGCAATTCGAATTTGTTCGGCAACTAAGTCTATTCCAGTAATCATCTCTGTTACAGGATGTTCTACTTGAATCCGGGTGTTCATTTCCATAAAGTAGAATTTACCGGATCTATCCAAGAGAAACTCGATAGTACCCGCCCCACTGTAATTAATGAATTGAGCAGCTTTGACAGCAGCTTGTCCCATTTTCTCACGCAGGTCTTCGTCGAGAGCCGGACTTGGAGCTTCTTCTAGTAGCTTTTGATTCCGCCGCTGAATAGAGCAATCCCGTTCACCCAAGTGGATAACATTACCGTAGTTATCCGCCAAAATTTGAAATTCAATGTGGCGGGGACGTTCAATAAATTTTTCTATGTAAACGCCAGAATTACCAAATGCTGCTCCTGCTTCCCCTTGAGCCGCGAGGAAAAGTTTGACAAATTCATCTTCAGAACGCACCAGGCGCATACCCCGTCCACCACCACCAGCTGTGGCTTTGATCATCACTGGATAGCCGATATCCTTGGCGAATTTTAATCCTTCTTCCTCAGATTCTACCAACCCCTCACTACCTGGTACTGTCGGGACTCCAGCTTTTTGCATGGTTTCTTTGGCAGTGGATTTATCCCCCATCAGCTTTATGGCTTCTGGAGTTGGGCCGATAAAAGCAATGTGATGGTCAGCACAGATTTCTGCAAACCGGGCATTTTCTGCCAAAAAGCCATAACCTGGATGAATCGCTGTCGCATTGCGCGTCAATGCGGCAGCAATAATATTGGGAATATTCAAATAACTTTTACCGCTAGCAGGTTCGCCAATGCAAACCGCTTCATCAGCAAGTTGGACGTGGAGAGCATTCCGGTCAACGGTCGAGTGAACCGCGACTGTCGCAATCCCCATTTCTTCACAGGCGCGGAGAATGCGAAGGGCGATTTCTCCCCGATTGGCAATTAATATTTTGTCAAACTTCATTTTTTAGTTTCGATATCATTACCAGTAGATTGACATTTTCTCTGATCCAACTTGAAACGACGCTTTCGCATTATTTCAAATTATCACAGGAGATTCGCCACCCTGATTCTAAGCAAACTTAAGATTGCAGGCTTGCTGCCTCTACAGGTCTTACTACACTAACAACATTGCTGCTGTAAGTCCTGGCTAGCTTACCAAACTGGGCTTTTGCGACGCGGATAGCGAGTCAGACGCTCCTACGTCGCTCTAAGCGTTCGCGGTAGCGTCTCGTAGAGAAGCTATGCCGTTGGCGTTCGCGCAGCGTCATAGCCCGTCGTAGACATTGCCTACCGCGGGTGGGTACGCGATCGCACCCTGCCGAACACTGTCGCTCTACCCTTTTTAATATCACTTGTGCAGACGCTAGATTTCTGTCAGCCTGATACCGCCTTGAGGAAATTTATATTTTTGAGAAATATAACTTAGATATCACCTTACTATAATTATTTTCTTATGCTATAGTCTATGTTTAGACAACCCGTGCGGATGTGGCGGAATTGGTATACGCGCACGCTTGAGGTGCGTGTGGCTTTGCCTTGCGAGTTCGAGTCTCGCCATCCGCATTTTTGCTTGTTTAGTCAAGGGTCAATAGTCAAGGGTCAAAAACCTTAGACTATTGACCCTTAATATTGGTATAGCTCTAGTTTTTTATGCTTTTATAGAGATAAGTGAAGTTTTGTAAAAAGCATTGACTATTACTTTTACGCCAACAAACAACTTAACACTGCCAGCAGCTTGGCATCGCCTCACTCCGATTTGGCAAGGAGGGGAGGAAATAATTCAACAAAGTTTACCTCACACTCAGCTAGCACCTGCTTGGCAGCTAATGCTTTTGGGTGACGGATCTCCAACACGTCACTTAGAATTGCTTACAGGTGAGCCTGTAGAAGTAGATGTCATTGATATGTCATTGATTGGCATGGACTTAGATGGTGCTCCTGACTTAATCCAAGCTGTCCCAGGACCGCGACTACGGCGACAAGTGTGGCTGCGTACTGCTTCTGGTCAGCGATTAGCCTATGCAACCTCATGGTGGGAAGCCAGTCATGTAGATGAGTATTTGCAAAATCGTTCATTACCAATTTGGGCGAGTTTAGCTCGTCTTCGTACAGAGTTGTATCGGGATGTTCGAGGAATTTATTACGGTGACTCATCGGCGTTAGAGTCTGGTTTTGATGTAACTGGGCCTTTTTGGGGTCGCCATTACTTGTTTTGGCATCATGGACAGCCACTGACCTTAATTTATGAAGTTTTTTCGCCTTATCTAACCAAATATTTGGGGCCTATGCAGCTAAGTGCTGTTAATGCTGAGGCATAAGCATAATACCATTGAAAAATTCCAACGTATTCTTAGCAGCCTAGTACCGCTTCTCTACTAGACGCTGCACGTATTGTACTTTTTCAAAGAAGCACACTCTAATTCAAAGCTCAATTAGTTTTTAATTTTTTTTTAATCAAAAATTAGCAGTTGCTCCTCAGCAGAAATAACAACTGTTTTGCATCGAAATGATACAAACTCAGAAAAATTATAATTCACCAATATATCTGATTTGTAAGATTGGTAAACCATACGAAATCCCGAATACTGAATTTATCTAGGTTAGATAAAGTCACTACAACATATAGGGCTTCTGTAAATAGAAGGTAATGTCTGTTGCTGATGACTTGCAGCAATGCCCAAGTTAGTTATATCCTCAAAGTGCTTGAAATGGCAGATTTAACTCTCGAAGAATTTCCGCAGAAGCATTCTGCGAAATTCAACAAAGCATGTTAAAAAAGGTAACTAACCACTAAAACAGCGCTTTTGAAACAGTAGGGAAGGTTTATTACGGAAATATCATCAAAGTCTAGGATGGCGAAATTTATGCAGTTAACTGCCCTAGATAACGAGAAACTTTTTGGTTAACTTAACCAATCAAACAACTAATGAGTTTGCAAGTATAAGGTATAGGTTTCAATGGCACCGCCTCTTGTGTCTGTTCCAATGAAGAAAAATAAGAAACCATCTCTGGTGCTGACGCTCTCGGCTGCTGGGCTATTGATTGGTGCAGGGAGTGCAGCATACTGGTTGTTAAGCCAGAGACAACTATCTTCCAGCGATTTGCTAGTAGGTGCAAATATTATTCCTGGTGATGCCCTGTTTGCGGTTTCTCTGACAACAGATTCTCAGCAATGGCAGAAATTGCGGGAGTTTGGCACAAAAGAAACCCAAGCTGAACTAGACAAAAATTTAGTTGAATTGCGCGATCGCTTTCTAACTAGTAATGGTTATGATTTCCAGAAAGATATCGCTCCTTGGGTAGGTAATGACATTACGATCGCAATTCTTGCTCCAGCAACAGCCAGTAAACCTGCACCCAAACCAGTTACCACCAATGAAGATGCTGCTAGTGATCAGCAGTCGATGGTAATGGTATTGCCAGTGAAAAACCCAGAAATCGCCAAAAGCATTTTGGCACAACCCAAAACCCTTAAACAAGGCAAATGGATTGACCGTACTTATCAAGGGATCGCCATCAAACAAAATGAGGGACAAGCAGGAGAAAACTTCTCAGCGGCTTTACTAGATGGGCGTTTTTTAGTCATAACTGATAGTCCCAAAGCCACAGAACGAGCAATTGATGCCTACAAAAATAAAACATCCCTAGCCACAACAGGAGGCTTTGCTGAGAATTTTCCAAAAATTGCCAATTACCAACCCTTTGGCCAGTTTTACATAAATGTACCAACAGCAGCCAAAATAGCCGCAACTTCTCCAAACCGCCCTTTACCTGCTCAAGTTTTGGCTCAACTGCAAAATAACCAAGGTTTAGCGGGGACAATGACCTTAGAGGCAGAAGGAATTCGCTTCAAGGGCGTTTCTTGGCTAAATCCTAATAGTCAACGTGTGCTGGCGGTAGAAAACAAAGCTGGGAAAATGCAAAGCCGCGTACCAGCAGAAACCTTAATGATGCTTTCGGGGGGAAACTTACAGCGGTTGTGGGGAGACTATGTTTTAACATCTCAGGGAAATCCGCGATCGCCGATCGCACCAGAACAGATCAGAGGTGGTATAAAATCGCTTACCGATCTCGATTTAGATAAGGATTTGCTCAGTTGGATGAAAGGCGAGTTTTCCTTATCACTGATTCCTACTACTGCAAAACAAGGTTCACCAGATGATTTTCGTGTGGGTTTACTGTTCATGGTACAGACAAGCAATCGCCAATCGGCTGAAACATCCATAAAACAGCTCGATGAAGTGATGAGAAATCAATACCAGTTCCAAGTCCAACCGGCGAAAGTCGCAGGTCAACCCGTTGTTAACTGGGTTTCACCCTATGGCACTTTAACTGGCACCCACGGCTGGTTAGATGGAGATGTCGCCTTTCTAGTAGTGGGCGCTCCCATCACTGATAAAATTGTTCCCAAACCCAACAACACACTAGCTAGCACTCTTCCCTTCCAACAAACAGTTCCTACAGAACCCAATCCGGCAAATGGTCAATTTTTTCTGGATGTGGAACGAACTGTGAAAAATTTCCCTTTACCAACTTTAATTCCCAATCAACAATCTTTGCTAGCTGCAACGCGCTCAATTGGGATGACATCTGCCGTCAGCGATAGTCGCAGCAACCGTTACGACATTTTTATCTCACTCAAAAAAGTTAGGAACTCGACTGCTTTGCCTAGTCCAGAAAGTAATAAGAGCAGTTCTGCTACACCATCTACTACTTCTCCATAACAGCAATTTGAAAAGTTAGGAATTTGGAGTTATGAATTTGGAGTTAGGAGTTAGGAGTTAGGAGTTGTACCAATTCTCAAAAATCTTGCTATACATCAATCTTCGAGGCTGGTGTTTCTTTACCTCAGAGCGGTATCATCTTTAGCAAGCTTAAAAGGGAATGGTATTAAAAATTATTAATTCATAACTCATAACTCCTAGCTTTGCCCTGTTTCATGACCCTCTAAGCATATAGGATCAGAACAGTCAGAATCCATATTTTAAATCATCCACGGAGAGAACACTTTATGAATCTGGTTGTACTCCAGAACTGGCTGGACAATGCGTCTTTTGCCATATTATTCCTAACAATGCTCGTGTATTGGGGAGGAGCGGCTTTTCCGAATCTGCCTTATCTAGCCGCTTTGGGGACAGCTGGGATGGCGATCGCAAATTTGTGTATAGCTACTCTACTAGGGGCACGATGGATTGAAGCTGGTTACTTTCCCTTAAGTAATCTCTATGAATCTCTGTTCTTCTTAACTTGGGGAATTACCGCAGTCCATCTCATTGCTGAAAGTAGTAGCCGTAGCCGCTTAGTAGGAGTTGCTACAGCTCCGGTGGCAATGGCGATCGCTGCTTTTGCTACTATGACACTACCATCCCAGATGCAAGCGTCAGAACCCTTAGTACCTGCCTTGAAGTCAAATTGGCTGATGATGCATGTCAGCGTCATGATGTTGAGTTATTCTGCTTTGATGGTGGGTTCACTATTAGCGATCGCTTTTTTAATTGTCACTCGCGGTCAAAATATCCAACTACAAGGTAGTTCTGTAGGTACTGGTGGCTATCGCAGCAACGGCTACCGCTTGCACAAAGCATCTGAACTAATTTCTCAACCATCAGCCCCTTCTGCCGAAAATAATGGCTTTGCCCGTTTTGAAACTAGTAGCAACGGCAACGGTAACGGTAACACTGCCGTTTTGAATTTAGTAACTAGCCCTGAATCTCAAGCCGTTGCATCTGCTGAACCTCTTTCACCCCAGCGCCTTAGCCTTGCTGAAACCCTCGACAACATCAGCTATCGCATCATCGGGCTAGGATTTCCCCTGCTGACAATTGGCATTATTGCCGGTGGCGTTTGGGCTAACGAAGCCTGGGGTTCCTACTGGAGTTGGGATCCGAAAGAAACTTGGGCATTAATCACCTGGTTAGTGTTCGCCGCCTACCTCCACGCCAGAATTACTCGCGGTTGGCAAGGTCGTCGTCCGGCCATTTTAGCCGCCACGGGCTTGCTTGTGGTTTGGGTTTGCTATCTCGGTGTAAATCTTTTGGGTAAAGGTTTGCATTCTTACGGTTGGTTTTTCTAAGAACCGTTTAAATAAAATTACCCCACCCGCGCTGCCGCGCACCCTCCCCTTACCAAGGGGAGGGTTGGGGAGGGGTAACGCGAGAATTATAGGCTAATTTACCGGACATCAAATTATTACTGAATTTTTATTTGAGCAACACTAAATCTATAAAATCATCATTTTATTTCGGATGAACTGTTATATCTCTAGAAAATATAGATTTATTGACAGGAGATTTTTATGGAAGATGGATTTGAGAGACTAAATCACGATGAAGTTGTGTCTATAGAACCAAACACTTTTAATAAGTTAAATATTGCCAAAACTTTTAAAGTCCGTGATTTGATTACAGCAATTAAGGAATATATTGGAGCAGAAGAAACAGATGAAGTAAATTTGTATACCCAAGGATTAAATTGTGAAGTTTTGCAATTTAGTAATTTGGGATGGAAAAAAGGAAAAGTGAGACTTGCTTTAGAATTTTGTCCTGATGAATCTGAGTCCCCACTTGATGAAATTTTTCAAAAACTCAAACAAGTGGAAAACTAATACCTAATGAGCAAAAGATCCCCGACTTCTTTAAGAAGTCGGGGATCTGATACTCTCGATGTTTGCAAATAAAATTAGTATGTGCTGAATTGCTATCAAAATTCATTAATGAAATAAAGCATAGCAATTGCGTAGACGCATTAGCGAAGCGGTAGCGACGTTCGCGTAGCGTCTCGCAGAGAAGGAGCGTCAGCGGCTTGTCGTTAGACATCGCTCGGTGTATATCCTGATTATCTCTCATTTGAAAAAGGGAGCAAAGACGCAATAAATCCCATAATCACGAAGACGCGATAAATCGCCGTCTCTACAAAGGAATGATTATTGTAGAGACGGCGATTTATCGCGTCTCTTGCCTTAACCGAACAACATTGCAAGGTTCACGAACGAAGCTCCGAGGTTCATTAACGGAGTTCAAAGACTCATTCACGAGTATAAAAGACTCGTCCACGAATATCAAAGACTCATTCACGAGTATCAAAGACTCTCGCGCGAGTATCAAAGACTCGTCCACGAATATCAAAGACTCATTCACGAGTATCAAAGACTCTCGCGCGAGTATCAAAGACTCGTCCGCGAGTATCAAAGACTCATTCACGAGTATCAAAGACTCTCGCGCGAGTATAAAAGACTCGTCCACGAGTATTAAAGACTCATTACAGCAATTTCCATTTATTTAGAAAACACTCTCGCGTTCTTCTTTGCGCCTTTGCGTGAGATAAAAAATCTTTTGGTGCTGTAATTACGAATTACGAATTACGCATTACCCTATCAAGACTTGCACTCACACTTTCAGCATAAGGTGACTGCAATCGCTGCAAAATCTCTAAAGCTGGTTGCAAATAGGATATCGCTTTAGTGTATTCACCCTGCTGTTCTGCCAAATGTCCTAACCACCACAGAGTCATTGCTTTGCCTCGGACATCTCCAATGCGTTCTTTTAATTCCAAAGACTGATTGAAAAGTGCGATCGCGTCTTTGACTTTCCTCAAGTTGGCGTAGAGAATCGCTAGTTGGTGCAATACCGCCGCTTCGCCTTGAACATCACCAATGCGTTTCATGATTTCTAAAGACTGATTGAAAAATGTGATCGCTTTTTCGATATTTTCTTTCTTTACGTAGAAAATTGCTAGTTGGTACAACGTCGCTGCTTTTCCTCGGAGATCACCAATGCGTTCTTTTAGTTCCAAAGATTGCTTCAAGAGTGCGAACGCTTCATCCACATCCCCCTGATTACCGTAGATACGTCCTAATTCATGCAAAGTCACTGCTTTTCCTTGAATATCGCCAATGCGTTCTTTTAGCTCCAAGGATTGGTTTAAGAATGCGATCGCTTTATCCACATCCCCCTGATTACCGTAGATACGTCCTAATTCATGCAAAGTCGCTGCTTTCCCTTGAAGATTGCCAATGCGTTCATCAATTTCAAGGGCTTGGTTGTAAAATGCGATCGCTTGATCGACTTCCCCTTTATTGACATAGATCATTCCCAGTTGGTGCAACGTTGCTGCTATGCCATAGACATCACCAATCCGTTCATTTATTTCCAAAGACTGATTGTAAAGTGCGATCGCTTCATCCACTTCACCTTTGATGGTGTAGATATCTGCAAGTTGGTGCAACGTCGCCGCTTTTTGTTGTTCGTCCTCTGGAGGACAAAGATTTAGAACTTGATGATAATGTGCTAATGCTTTATTAACTTCACCCAGTTCTTTTTCAGATGCAGCTAGTTCGTGCAAAATACCATAGTCTTCAACAACTTCTAAGGTAATTTGACAGACCTCAACAGCTTCTCGATAGCGGCTACCTTTTACCCATTGTCTTGTTAAAGTAGTTGCAATTTTCACCGCAATTTCTCCATCCTTCCCCAGCAACGCCAAGCGATGAATTTCTAACATTTGTGCTTCCGTCGCACCTTCCGCCTTTTCCCACCACAGACGATACAAAATTTGTGCAGCTTGTTTATACAACTCTTCACCCTTGGGGTTTTCTGGAAACTCTAGCAACGATGACAAAATCCGGGGAACACGATACAACCTCTCTGTGTTGTTGGTGAGGGTAACTTCCAACAAACCCAAAATTTCAGCGCGTTGAATATGACTTTCCCAACTTGAGATATCCCCACAAATTGGGGAAATAGCAGCTAGAGGAACAGGTAACTCATACACCAACAACTTCCCCAGCATTTGACGCAAAGCTGGAGTTTGCTGCTTCAGCAATACCTGTGCCAAAATATCCTCACGAAATTCCTTTTCCTTATCTGCCATCTTTTGCAGAATCATCTCAACTCCCCTCTCCGCTTCCGGCGAGTTCTGGGAATTTTGCAAAATCTTATCTAACCATTCCAACAGCCGAGGATTTCCATCTGCTGCTTGTTTGGCACGTTCCGGCAAATCTGGCTGAAATTGCCAACTGCCATTAAACGAATCCAGGCGATTATACTTTTTAATTAAATCTGCCCCACCCAAAGCACCCAGAGGTTCGCGGTACAGACGATGATTCAGTTCCGACAATGTGAAATTGTAGCGACAGGTAATAATTACCTTGTGGGGAAGTTGGGAATTTTGCATCGCCTTCAGCAACGCCAGCAGTACATCCACAACTTGTGGTTGCAAGACATAAACCCCATTGCGTAATTCCAAATTCGCCTCAAAGTCATCCAGCACAAAAACAAAACGCTGTTCTTTGCTATTCAGTCCTTCAGTGAAAAACTTGGTGAGGCGCTGCATCAACGGTAACTTGCCATTGAGAATTTCATGCCCCCGTTCAGAGGTACATTGTTCAGCAAGGGTTTTGAGCAGTTTGTCCTCATCCAGTTGCCGAAAGTTCACCAGCCTGTGATAGCCAACCATCCTTTCCAGAAGTCGCGCCGTCACAGTACTCTTACCCACACCCCCCAGTCCGTGAATTAGTACCCCCAAATAAGTGCGAATTTCTTTGAGACAACGTTGCAAAGTCCGCCGTCTGCCAACAAACTCAGAGGGTTTCGCCACCCGCACCTGTTGGGTATCGGGATCTAAAAACTGTTCGTAAGAAGGTTCCGGCGATGAGAGTGGCAAATCTCCCAACACATCCACCAACGCACCGGGACATTCTCCCTGAACATATAACCGCAACAAATGCCAGTCACGCACTTTCTGTTTAAACAACTGCTGGTAAGTGCTAGCGAGTGCTTCAGCTAATTGATATCCGGCTGCCAATTTGCCGTAGAGGTGCGCGGCGGCGGCTGTGGCTGTCCGATCTTCCACAGGCTGCCCCCAACTTAAAACCGCCCTCGCCCCTTGGGCAATAAGTGCCTCAGCCATTGAAGGGACAGCGCCTTTATCTGGTGCTTGTCCAGTCCGACACCCAGATAAAAACACCAACTTAGGAAAGCGAAACCGGAAGACTTCGCCCAGTTCTGCGGCTGTGGTTTCGTGGCGATCGCCGATTTCCGTCTCAGTGATAAAGTAAGGCGTGTAAGGTGCTTCATCTTTAATTGAGGCGTGTCCTGTGAGGTGAAACACATCAAAGTCATTAAAATAGCGACTCCACACCTTACCCAACTCGCTAACACAACCGCTTTCTTCAACCCGCAAATCAACAGCAAAATCTCGCGTATCTGCCAGAATTCTCGCCTCTTCCTGTTCAAACTCTAACTTTGGTTCGACATCTTCCGGGTCGGTTGCCATAAACAATACTCGCAATTGTCGTGCTTCCACAGAAAACCCTTCGGTTTCTTTCTCAATCCAGCGCAGAGGTAACACCACTGGATTAACCCGCTTGACCAAAAAATCCTCACCATCATGTAGCACTTCCCAAGGTAGATGTGCCAATTTTTGATCGGTATCAATAGCAATTACCAACCCCTCAGCGCGACAGTTAGCAATTCCCCGACTCAACCACCGTCCATCCCCATCCAACCAAAAAAATAACTGCTGCCCGATTCCTGGTAGATTGGGCAGCAGTCTATAGTAATCTCGTTCACCTTGCTTGAGGAAATCAGCGATTTCTGCTAATTTCAGGCGACGTGATTCATAGTGCTTTATTTGAGGTAGCCAATACCTGAGTTCAACTGTTTCCTGCGTACTTTCCCGAAGTTGAATGCGGATAGTTTGCACTTATTTGCTGATAGATTTGAGGATTTCCGTGATTTCCTCTATGGTAGCTTCTTCGAGTAAAATCCTGTTTCTAGTATCAGGGTCAAGAATTACCACATCAAATTGCTTTCCAGGATGAGATTTATGCCATTCTTGATACCATTTTCGGATTTGTTCAGCTAAAGCCACAGCACCACCCACAATGCCAATAATAGTAGCGATCGCCGCTAGAGTTCCCTCTCTTTGCGTCGGAACTTCATAGCTTCCCGATATTCCAGGAATTTCTAGCAAAGCCTCGGCTGCTGCTGGTGCGCCTTCGCCCTCAATACCCACTTGAATTTCTGCCATAAAGTTACCTGTGAATTTATACAGTATTTTTATCTCACGCATTCGCCTTTAGGCGTTCCCGCAGGGTAGGCGCAAAGAAGAAAGCATTTCTAAATTATTTACTTTGTGTTGCAAGAATTGCCTAAAATAAGGCAACAGACGCAAACCTGCAAATCCAGATTGAATCTGACTTTCAAAAATTCCGAATTACGTTAGCAACGTAGGAGCGTCATTATCAATTACAAATTACTTTAAGTCCTTTTTTAGCAAGTGAACAATATGGTTCAGACTCCAGTTAAAAAACTAACTTTTGAAGAGTTTCTAGAGCAATACCCTGATGGTGGCATTTACGAACTGATCAACGGAGAGATTATACCAGTGGAGCCAACTAGAGCGCATAAGAATGTGGCAAGGTTTTTAATGCTTGGCTTCAATGATGAAATTAGGCGCTTGGGACTAGATTATATTGCTGATAAAGATATCATCGTTAGGACGTTTACTGATGCTGGGGAAGAACAAGGCAGAAATCCAGATGTGAGCGTAGTTAGTGCATCACAATGGAACAGCAATGTTCTGGCATATGGGGCACTGATTGAGCCGATTCAACTTGCTGTAGAAGTTACCTCAACAAACTGGGATGATGATTATGTTGACAAATTAGATGAGTATCAGCGACTCGGTATCTCTGAATATTGGATTGTAGATTATCTGGCGATCGCTTCTCGTGCTTATCTCGGTAATCCCAAACTCCCCACGGTTTTTGTTTACCAATTGGTTGAGGGTCAATACCAAGCTCAAAAGTTTACGGGTAATGACCGTATTATCTCTACTACTTTCCCCGAACTAGCGTTAACTGTTAAAGAAGTTGTTGCTGCAAGTCAAATCCAAAAACTATGAGAAGTTCTAAAAATGGTATGGACTCCTCTACACGCAAAAATCCATCGCACAATGCGATCGCGCCACTTATTTGAGCGCAACCAGCGTCTATTAATCGCTGTCTCCGGCGGACAAGATTCTCTGTGTTTAATAAAATTACTTTTAGATTTACAATCCAAATGGGGATGGGATTTAGGTATTGCTCACTGCGATCATCGTTGGCGTTCTGACTCTGAAGCTAATGCTCTTCACGTCGAAAACTTAGCTAAAACTTGGGGTATATCCTTTTATTTAGAAACAGCGAACGAACCTATAAATAGTGAAGCTGCTGCACGCGATTGGCGCTATCAAGCTTTAAGTGCGATCGCGCAAACAAATAATTATCAATATATAGTTACAGGACACACAGCTAGCGATCGCGCCGAAACTCTTCTCTACAATTTAATTCGTGGTACTGGTGCTGATGGCTTACAAGCCCTAACTTGGCAGCGCCCTCTAACTACAGGCATTGTGTTAGTGCGCCCACTTTTAGAAATCACTCGTTCACAAACAGAGCAATTTTGTCAAGAGTTTAAATTACCAATTTGGGAAGATTCCACCAATCAAGATTTGCAGTATGCCCGCAACCGCATTCGCCAAGAATTGATACCATATTTGCGACATAATTTCAACCCCCAAGTAGAATCAGCCTTAGCCCAAACAGCAGAACTTCTCCAAGCAGAAGTGGAATATTTAGAAAAAGCTGCCCAGCAGTTTCGAGAAAAGGCGATGTCATGGGGCATTGGGCATGAAGAAGATTCCCTTATTGCTCCTTTTCCCTTAAGGTTAAATCGTCGGGTATTGCAAAAAGCACCGTTGGCACTGCAACGTCGGGTAATGCGACAGGTATTACAGCAAATACTGACTGATGCCCCTAGTTTTGAACATATCGAAAAATTAACGGCTCTAATTATAGCGCCAAACCGATCGCAAACCGATCCATTTCCTGGTGGTGCGATCGCTCAAGTAGAAGGTGACTGGATCTGTTTGAAATAGTTAGGAGTTAAAAGTTATAAGTTAGGAATTTTCATTAATTCATAACTCATCACTCCTAACTCCTAACTCCTAACTCCTAACTCATCACTCCTAACTTGTTAAGATGCTAGTAATTCTGCCTGGGGCATTAGACTCTGGAGAGTATGACGCATCTGAGCGATCGCTTGGACTTGATGATCACCAGTTTCCTGGAATTGATCCAAAGATTCTCCAATTCCTTGCAGCTTTTGCCGTAATCCATCCAGAGAATCCTGAATTGGTTGTAGTGCTTCTTGATAGAGATTCACTCGACCACAGCATTCAGCAGTTGTTCTTCGCAGGGACAGAAGGTTTTCCTCGATCGCTTTCAGTTCTTGGCGCTTTTCATCGAGATCGTGGGTTTGATTGTCAATCATTCCCTGATTTAGCTCAACACCAGAACGAATCTGCTCAATCTCACGTTCCAGCGTTTGGATTTCTTGTGAATATTGTTGTCGCTGGGTTTCAATCTGTAACAGAATCGGTTCTAAATTAACTTTATTACCTTCTTCTTCATCAACAACAGTATGTCCTTGTCGACGTAGCAATACAGCTTGGTGTTGCTTAAGAAACTTCTGATGCTGTAGCATATTGCGGCGTTGTCCCACCAAACTGGAGTTTAGCATCTGATAGAGGTCTTTTTCATCTGTTAGTTCCAGTTCCAAATTCATGTGGTCATGGTCAGATGCGTTATTTATTTTAGTTTGGAGTTCTTCTATAGCTTCTTGTTTATATTTCAGTTCTTGTTCTTGATCGTGAACAAAGGTAGCGTCTATTTCTAACTTATGCTGCAAGTCTTGGACTATCTTTTGTAGTTCTTCTAAAGGCATTTTCTCCAAAGCTTCTACATCAGCTTGCTGGCCTAGAACTACACCACCAGACGTTGCAGCCAAAGAGTGAATCTGTTGATATAACTCTTCGGCATTTCGTAACTGCTCTTTAATTATCCGAGCATACTCTTGCTTGCTGCTAAGGTCTGCTGTATTTATCTGCAATTGGGCTGTGTGCTGAATTAGAGAATTTTGTGATTCTTGCAATGCATTTTGGCGATCGCTAAAGGTTTGTGACAAGCGCTCAACTTCTTCTTGCTGTTGTGCGATCGCAGTTTTTTCCTCCTCCAGTTTTTGCCAGTGCGGGGTAAGAGTAGCTTGCTGCTTTTCGACCAATTCAAAGGCCAGATGCAGCTGTTCTCTTACTGTCTCGGTGGGAGCAACACGACTAGACAAGCGATCGAGTAACTCACTCATTACCCGACTTTGCTCCTCATCCAAAACCGTCCCTTGTTGAACATCCGCTTGACGCTCCTCCAGGCGACGCTGCTCACCCCGCAAATGCTCCCAAGCGCCTTCCAATTCTAGGCGGTTGCGCTCAACTTCTGTTTGTAAGCGTTCAATTTCCTGACGGGATGTGTCAACTTCCTGTTTTTGCTCCTCTAGTTGTTGCAACTCGTCCTCCAATTGTTGCAACTGTTCTGAGCGTACTTCCATGTCCATTTCACGGCGATTCAACTCTTGCGCCTGAAATGTTAACGACTGTTTCCACTGATCAATTTCATCTTCCTTGAGCTTAAATTTCTCCAATTGGCGGGAAAAATTCTGCAAAATGTTGACTAGGGGCCGCCCTGCTTCTTGAATCCGCTGCACTTGACGATTCGGATTCAGTTCAACCAGTACCAAAGCACCATCATTTAATTTGCTTGCGTCCTCAGCGGCAATTACTTCTTCCGACACAGTACTCCAATTCTGGTCAGTTCGCTGACAAGCTAGCAGTTTCAGTTCGGTTTTGGCACCGCCACTGAGTAAACCACCTTTCTGTTTTTGTACTTCTGCTAAATACAGCACACCGTTAGTCCTTTATTGATGCACTTAAAGTTTATGTTTTGGGATATACCTTAAATAATTCTGTTAACTTGCCTCACTGAACCGAAGTTTAGGAGAACAAGACAGACAAAACTATAGACGCGAGATGTTACGTCTTGATACTTATAAAAGCGAGTTAGTCGCGCCTTTATATTTTGTACTGATGACAGTGATGATGACTTCCGTGTTAACACTAGCTTTGTCGAAGTGTATTACGAAAGATTAAGGTTTATAGCTTAATGTATTCCCTAATGACAATAAAAAACAGAGTAAAAATATTTCTAGTACCCCATAATCAATACTTAAGTTAAAGAAGAAGTCATAATTCAGAATTCAGCAATACTTAAGGAGTACTTTTTAGATAAATGCAGGGAAATTTAAATGAAATTGATATTTGCAGTATCCTGCAATTGATTGAATTGGGACAGCGAACTGGGCAACTATGGGTGAGAGCTACTAGCTCTCACCATAACAACAAACTAGGTGGAGACGGAGCAAGCAAATATCGCGCCAAACAACAGTCTTGGTTCGTCTTTTTCCTCAATGGTCAAATTATCTATTGTCAAGAAGGCAATAGTAATTTATCCAGAATTAGCGATTATTTACGTCATTACCGAATTGAGATGCAACTCACCGACAAACAAATTGCCTCTCTACCATCAACCGACTCACCAGAGTATGCCTATCTTTGGGCACTCTTGGAACGGAATATTATCAACCCCAAGATAGCTGGTAGTATCATTCACGGCTTGGTGCATGAAACCCTTTTTGACCTGCTGAGTTTACACCAAGGTAACTTCATTTTCCATCAAGGTGCGGCACTTGCCCCGCAATTAAACACTTTCGAGATTGCTCCATTTGTTACAAAAATTACGAAGCAGGTGCAAGAGTGGAAGCAACTGTATCCACACATTCAGTCACCCGAACAATTGCCAGTGCTATCTGACAAAGTTCAGCTACAATCTTCACTACCAGAAGCAACCGTGAGTAAGCTACAACATTGGGCTGATGGTAAAACATCCTTGCGTCAACTGGCTCGCTATCTCAACCGAGACGTTTTGACAGTCGCTAAGGCAATATATCCATATGTGCAACAGAGTTGGTTACAACTAGTATACTCAGTCACAAACAAACCAGAGACCCACACTGATAGCTGGGAATTGAAAGGAAAAAACAAGGGGCGGATAGTATGTATTGACGATGCGATCGCCATCGGTGAGACTATAAATTCGATCTTACAACCCCAAGGTTATGAAGCGATCGCTCTCACCAATCCTTTAGAGGCACTGAGTCTGGTTTTTCAACTCAAACCGGATTTAATTTTATGCGATATTGCCATGTCGGAATTGGAGGGGCACGAGGTTTGCGCCATGCTGCGACATTCAACAGCATTTCGGCTCACACCAATTATCATGCTCACTGGTAAAGATGGATTTATTGATCGAGTCAAAGCTAGGATGGTCGGGGCTACAGATTATTTAACAAAACCATTTACAGACACTGAGTTACTTATGCTCGTAGAGAAATATATCAACATAGAGTCTCAATAGGGCATGGGGCACATAAATAGATCCAAGATTTGTTGATCTACTAAAAGATCAGGTAAAAGATGTTATCACAGAGTCAGCCAACTCAGTGAAACCTCAATATCTAGGAAAATAGTCAAAAACTAGAATTAATTTATACAGTTAATACTTGCGGAGGAATCAGGGAATGTTCCAAATAGGAACGTCTACATCAGGAGGTAAATAGACATTTATGAGTACAGTTCTGATTGTGGAAGACAGTATCGCGCAAAGGGAGATGATTACAGACCTCCTAAAAGCAACTGGTTTAACAGTAACCCATGCCAGTGATGGATTAGAAGCATTGGAGGCAATTCAAAGCGCACCTCCCGATTTAGTGGTATTGGATATTGTCATGCCCCGGATGAACGGCTACGAAGTTTGTCGGCGGTTAAAATCCGATCCAAAAACCCAAAATGTTCCTGTGGTGATGTGTTCTTCCAAAGGCGAAGAATTTGATCGCTATTGGGGCATGAAACAGGGTGCAGATGCCTACATAGCCAAACCATTTCAACCAACCGAGTTGGTGGGAACAGTCAAACAACTGCTGCGAGGATAAGGACAAAAGCAATATGGTCAGCAAACCGGACTTTTTAAGTGGCAGTGGTCAAGACCATTTCCGACCAGAATTACAAGTAGAAAGTCCTGAAGGTGAGTTACATTTGAGGTTTTACATTCCCTCGCATCAGGAGTTTGCACTACAAGCAACTGGCATCCGAGAGGTAATTGAACTAAGTCCTGATAGAATCACCCCGATTCCTAATGCTTCTCCTTTACTTTTGGGTACTCTAAATTTACGAGGTCGAGTTATTTGGGTAGCTGATTTGGGTCAATTTCTTGGGGAAGCAAGTGCATTAAACACAGATAGAGCTGAAATTCCGGTGATTGCCATTGAAGAGCAAGACACAATAGTGGGTTTAGCAGTAGAGGAAATTGGTGGTATGCACTGGTTGGATGTCCAGAATCTCATGCCACCAACTAGTGTTCCAGATACTATGGCTCCCTTTTTACGTGGAGAGTGGTTATTAGGTGCTAAAAACAATCAGTGTCTACGGCTGCTCGATCAAATGGCAATTTTACGGAGTGCTAGGTGGGCAGGATGAAATTGGAGGAGGAAATGGCAGCAAGTATTGATAATTACGAGCCAACATATCAACAGGCGATGAGCGCCTATGTTCAAAGGAATTATGAGGTTGCCGCCACTTTAGTTGACCAAGTGGTGCAAAATTTACCAAATGACCCCAACTCCCATTTGTTACGGGGTCACATCTACTATGTTTTACAGCAGTACGATGTAGCAAAAGAAGAATATCAACAGGTATTAAGCTTGACTGACGATCAAGAAATTATTGGTTTTGCCAATAATGGAATTGAGAATATCAATCAATATTTACAGTCATTCATGGGGAAGATTGATACATCAGGAAGCCAAGAGCAAATAAATTCCTCAGAAATGTCTGATGCACTGGCATATAGTGAACAAGAATTAGAAGATTTGGGCACTAGTCAGGAGTTTGATAGCAATAACCTTGATTTGAACTTTTTTGGAGAGCATGAAGAAACGCTGAATGGCGTTGAAGAATTATCTTCAAAAAGTCCATTTGATCTACCCACAGAAGATAGTATCGGAACCGGAAAAATATCAGATTCTTCTACAGCTTTTGGTGATGATCCTTTTGCCTTCAATGAAGAATCACAGGAACAAGAATCAAATAGCAGCAGTTGGGAGGAGAAAACAGAATTAGAGTTGCCTGCTTTCTGGCAGGAAGATGTATCAGAGGATAGTCTTGAAGAATCATTAGGAAATAGTCATTTTTCAGAAAATGGGAAAACTTCTTCTCACGGAAGTTCAGTTAGTGACAATAGTAATTCTTCCTTTTCTAATTCACAAACTGGTAATCACGAGAATAATTTATCTGATTTGTTGAGTGAGCCAAAATCTCCAGAGTTTAGTATTGGAAACTTAGAATATACAAAATCTCCTTTGGGAGACGAAACTTTACTGATTATTGAAGAAGAACTTAGAAATAGTTCATCAACAAATAACAACAGTAAATATGATTTGCCGGAAACCGAAGCACATGATTGGTTAAAGTCAAAAAAACTGGGATTAGAGGAAGGTTACCAGCCAGATTTATCTGATGATGCTTCATCTTTTAGTAGCAATATCCCTCTGAAAGAAAAGCAGTTTAAATCAGGTGAATTCATCGGTAAAAATAACTTTGATGACGATGAAAATTTTGATATGGAAGCATTTGAGTCTGCCTTCGGCTCAGAGGGGATAAGCTCTTATGAAGACTCAAACAATATACTGAATGGAGAAAATTCTAAGAGCAATATAGAGTTTTTAGATGACTTTGAGGAATTTGATGATTTAGGTAACATTCCAGGGTTTGACCTGATCGAAGGAGATTCTAACTTCGGCGATCTAGCAATGCATTCTGCTCCATCAGAAACTAGTGGTAGTGGACGCTCTCAAGTCGTGGATGGTTCTGCAAGTAATGCAAGCGATCGCGAAGAGGAACTATTCACCATGACTGGTTCCCATGAAGGAGTTCCAGTTTTTAGCCAAACAGATGTCTCGAAACTAGAACCCAACGTCAGCATCGAGCAAGGATGGTTAGCACCATTAGAGAATGCCTCGATAGAAAGGAAACAATGGTTAATTGCTGGAAGTGTGGGCATTGTCTCCGCGCTGGTTGTAGCCACAGTTAGCTTTGTCGCCACCACATTTTCGCCAGTTCAACAACGAGAATCAGTTCGAAACACAGGTTGGGCAATGTCCCTAGCAGCTGGGATTGCAGGTTTTGCTACCGCAGGCTTTATGGGGAATCTTGCGCTTAAACAAATTCGGCGCACAACCAATGATCTGCAAGCTCAGTTTGAGGCTGTACGCCAAGGAAATTTGAATGCTCAAGCCACAGTGTTTTCCGAAGATGAATTTGGGCATTTAGCCAGTGGCTTTAATGAAATGGCACGGGTAATTTTTACGACCACAAGTGAAGCCCAACGGAAGGCTGATGAACAAGAGGAAGCTAAAGAAAATCTGCAACGCCAGGTAATTCGTCTTTTGGATGATGTGGAAGGAGCTGCTAGAGGCGATTTAACAGTCCAAGCGGAAGTGACAGCCGACGTACTGGGAGCCGTAGCTGATGCCTTTAACCTGACAATTCAAAACCTGCGGGATATCGTCCAACAGGTAAAAGTGGCAGCGAAGGATGTGACAAAAGGTGCAACAAACTCTGAAACCTTTGCTAGAGCCTTATCTAGTGACGCTTTGCGCCAAGCAGAAGAGTTAGCAGTAACGCTGAATTCTGTACAGGTAATGACCGACTCGATTCAGCGGGTAGCAGAGGCGGCGCGGGAAGCTGAAACCGTTGCTCGTGATGCTAGTACGATCGCTCTCAAAGGTGGCGAAGCCGTAGAAAATACCGTAGCAGGGATTTTGGAAATTCGAGAAACCGTTGCCGAAACCACTCGCAAAGTGAAGCGGTTGGCGGAATCTTCCCAAGAAATTTCTAAAATTGTGGCGTTGATTTCTCAAATTGCTTCGAGAACAAACTTGTTAGCACTCAATGCTAGTATTGAGGCGGCAAGGGCGGGAGAAGCTGGACGCGGGTTTGCGATCGTCGCGGATGAAGTGCGCCAGTTAGCAGATAAATCTGCTAAGTCCTTGAAGGAAATTGAACAAATTGTGATGCAAATCCAAAGCGAAACAGGCTCTGTAATGACCGCGATGGAAGAAGGCACACAACAAGTAATTAAAGGGACAAAATTGGCAGAAGAAGCCAAGCGATCGCTCGAAAACATTATTCAAGTGGCGAATCGCATCGATATTCTTGTGCGCTCGATTACCAGCGACACTGTAGAACAAACTGAAACTTCCCGCGCCGTCGCTCATGTAATGCAATCAGTAGAACTCACCGCGCAAGAAACTTCCCAGGAAGCACAGCGAGTTTCAGGTGCCCTACAACACTTAGTAGGTGTATCCCGTGACTTGATTGCCTCCGTTGAACGTTTCCGAGTGGAAACTATGGAAACCAGGTAAAAAAGTTAGGAGTTAGGAGCGAGGAGTTAGAAATAAAAATCACAACTCACAACTTGAAATAAAGTTAGGAGTTAGGAGTGAAAAGTTAGAAATAAAAATTACAACTCATAACTCATAATTCATAACTCACAACTCATAACTCATAACTCATAACTCATAACTCACAACTCATAACTCACAACTTTTGCTATGCTGCCGGAACAACAACAGCGGATTTTGGGTTACTTTATTGAAGAAGCCAGGGATCACCTGAATACCATTGAGCAGGGCTTGCTGAATTTAGAGGGTACTCTGAACGACCCGGAAATGATCAGTGAAGTCTTCCGGGCGGCTCACTCTATCAAAGGAGGAGCGGCGATGCTTGGATTGACTAGCATCCAGCATACATCTCACCGTCTAGAAGATTGTTTCAAAGTTCTCAAAGAGCATCCGGTTCAGGTTGACCAAAAGTTAGAGTCTTTATTTCTTGGTGTATCTGATACCCTGAAAGTGCTGTTAGAGCATTTGAGCGGGCCATTTGGTCTTTCTGAAGATGCAGCTAATACTTTGATGTCAGAAACTGAGCCGGTCTTTCAATGGCTGAATCAGCATTTGGAATTACTTGTAGAACAAGGGAACAGTGGAGTAGCTAGTAGTACTGACGCAACAGAACTACACACAACCTCTGTAGAGAACGTCTCCACACTTACAGAACTTTTCCTGCGGCGAGATATTCCCAGTGTGACAGAAGATGCTCATCAGGAATCTCCAGAAACATCCTTCTCAGTAACACCCCAGCAGGTACAGTCGCCAGTCACCGCCAAAGAAAATAATAATTGGGGCGAATTTCAAGCCCAAGTGCTGCAAAGATTGCGGGAAATGTTGCAACTGTTTAAGCAAACAACAACATCCTCAACTCGACAAAACCTTCAGCAATGCTGTTACCAGTTAGTCAGACTTGGTGAGACTTGGAAGTTATCCAAGTGGTGTGTTTTGTGTCAAGCAGCTGCCAGTGCGATCGGTAATCCTGAAAATACTTATCTGACGTTAGCTAAAATTGTCATTACCGAAATCAAGCAAGCTCAAGAATTAGTCCTGCAAGGTAGGGAAGCCGAAATTGCAATTAGTCAGCAACTAGAAGCACTTTTGAGCTTTGCAGAAATTGAGTTGTTAGAAATAACCCCTGATTTATTTGATGAACAGTCTGTGGTTTTGACAGAATCATCAACTGCGTCAGAGCGAGTTCTATCTGGTAACACCGAGTCATTAGCCCAGACAACTGAAGAACTGAATCTAGACGAGGATACTAGCGATGGCTCCTATCTTCAACAAAGGACACCACTAAACGCTGCAACTCATACTAGTTTTACTTTCACCACACATGACGAAGCACATCCAATTAGTAGCAATCTTGACCCCAATGGCCCAGAAGTAGGAATAGCTGAGTTAAATACCCTTGCCGATTTATTTGAAGGTGATACTCCCGAACTAGATGAAAGCTGGCATCAAGAAGAAACCTTAGATGTTGCCACCGATGACTTTGGAATTGATTTCAGCAGCACTGATGCTGAGGATGCTCATAGCGATTTATCTGATTTACTCTCTTTTGATGAAGACACAAGCAACGAGCAGCATCTAACAACCACAGCTACGACAGAAGATTTATCCCTATTATTTGGCGACAATTTCCTAGAAAAAGAGAATTCAGAATCGCAAAATCAAGAAACATCTGCTACGGCTCTAGAGCTAAGTGATATTAACGTACTTGATATAAATTTAGACTCTTCTTCCCAGGATTTACAAGAATTTATTGATATTTCTAGTGATATAAACTTGCCTCCTAATGTCAACAAAAACGATGTGGTTGAAGATTTATTGACACTGGCACTAGATAATGATATTGAACTATTGCCTACAGGTGAAGTTACTCAACCAGAAACTGAGGCGTTGGCCAGTGTGGAACTATCTACCAACCAACAAAACAGTCTTGATAAATTATTCTTAGAAACTAGAAATGCAAATTGGGTAGAAGAAATTACCTCTAGTGACTATATAGAATTACCCCAGCAAACAGGCTTGTCTTTAGATAACCTATTCGCTGAAATGGAAGAACAGATACTACTGCCTACAACCGAGCCAGAACTCGGTGATTTATTTGATACATCTCCAGCAACAGCACCTGAGTTTTCTCAATCAGAAAATGATTTGAGCAACTTCTGGAACCAGGAAACCACAGAGGAAGAGGACGAATTCAATTCCTTAATTGAGCAGAATGTGGAAAGGGCATTAGAGGAGAGTTTGTTTGCTGCGGCTGATGACATTTTTGCCGATAGTCAGCAGCCAATACCTTCTCCTATATCCAGTTTTGACATAGAAGAAGATTTTGATATCAATTTCCAGCACCAAGAGCAGCTAGATTTGATATTCTCATCGGATTCTGGAGATGATTTATTTGATGAGTTAGCACCGAGTAACTCAACTATTTTCCCTGCAATCAACGATAGCGTACAGCCCTCCATGTCTGAAACGCTGTTGTTCTCGCAGCATCCAGAAGAGGGAATTCTCAGGCCGCAACAACCAGAAGCTTTAGATTTTGTTCCAGAATTTACTAATCACCCCCCAGATATATCTGCTGTTGATCTGGAACTTAATTCATTCAGCCCTTTCGACGAAAACACAAATGAAAATCCCCAACTGTTGTTTGAGGATGTAACTACAGACTCCACCTACATTCAGATGGAAACCACAGATAATACTGTGGATGAACTATCGGCTACAGAAAATTCTCTAGATATTAGTTTTGGTGAAACTTCCGATTCAGCATCACCCCAAGTACAGCCAGATGATTTATTTGGTTTCAATGAAAATCCCCAACTGTTGTTTGAGGATGTAACTACAGACTCCACCTACATTCAGATGGAAACCACAGATAATACTGTGGATGAACTATCGGCTACAGAAAATTCTCTAGATATTAGTTTTGGTGAAACTTCCGATTCAGCATCACCCCAAGTACAGCCAGATGATTTATTTGGTTTCAATGAAAATCCCCAACTGTTGTTTGAGGATGTAACTACAGACTCCACCTACATTCAGATGGAAACCA